>NZ_JBFIII010000002.1 GCF_041601295.1 Immundisolibacter sp. | reverse complement strand
GACAGCTGGAACCAGTCGCGGCAGGTGATGCGGTTGCCGGTCCAGTTGTGGAAATACTCGTGGGCGATGATGCCCTCGATGTACTGGTAGTCCAGGTCCGTGGCGCGCGATGGCTCGGCCATCACGTACTTGGCGTTGAACACGTTAAGGCCCTTGTTCTCCATCGCCCCCATGTTGAAGTCGTCCACCGCCACGATGTGAAACACGTCCAGGTCGTACTCGCGCCCATACACGCGCTCGTCCCAGGCCATGGATTTTTTCAGCGCCGCCATGGCGTGGCCGCACTGGTCGACGTAACGCGGCTCGGTGTGGATGAACAGCTGCACCGTGCGCCCGCTGGCCGTGACGAAGGTGTCGGTGAGCGCCTCCAGTTGCCCGGCCACCAGGGCGAACAGGTAGCTGGGTTTCGGGAACGGATCGTCGAAGGTGGCGTAGTGGCGTCCGTCCGGAAGCTCACCTTCGGCCACGCGGTTGCCATTCGACAGCAGTAGCGGATAGGCGACGCGATCGGCCCGCAGGGT
The DNA here is from genome assembly GCF_041601295.1 of Immundisolibacter sp. Lineage (NCBI taxonomy): Bacteria > Pseudomonadati > Pseudomonadota > Gammaproteobacteria > Immundisolibacterales > Immundisolibacteraceae > Immundisolibacter > Immundisolibacter sp. Next base: position 64,603 of record NZ_JBFIII010000002.1, on the reverse strand, counting down.
GGTGGTGAAGCGGGTCAGCACGTCCGGACGGTCCGGAAAATAGGTGATGCGCCGGAAGCCCTCGGCCTCGCACTGCGTGCACAGCATGCCGCGCGACTGGTACAGGCCTTCCAGGGCGGCGTTGGCGGACGGGTCGATCTGAACCTCGGTCTCGATGCACACCGTATCGGGCAGGCCGGGAATGGTCAGCGTATCGGGCGTGACTTCGTACTCGCTGGCGCGCATCAGGTAGCCGTCGCGGCTGACCCGGCGCAGCTTCAGGCCCTGTCCGTCCAGCACCAGCGGCGCATCGCGCCGGCCAGCCGGGTTGCGGCGCAGTTCCAGGCGGCCACGCACGCGCGTGCTCGCCGGATCAAGATCGAATTCGAGTTGCACCGCGGTGACCAGAAACTCCGGCGGGCGGTAGTTTTTCAGCTCGATGGCGCGGGGAGTGGCGTCACGCATGGGTCTGTCGCTCTCTAGAGTTAATTGGATCATTCTGGGCAGCGCCCGGAATGACGGCAAGGGTTTGCCCTCGGTGTGGCGACCGGGCTGCCAGTAGAATGCAGCTACGACCCGCCTGTATCGCGCTCACCCGGACCCCGCATGACTTCAAACGTCCGCGCCGTGCTGTTCGACCTCGACGGCACGCTGCTCGACTCGCTGCCGGCGTTTCTGGCCATCACCCGCCGCGCCTGCCGGGAACTGGGCTGGCCGCAGCCCGGCGCCGGCTATATGCGCGAGGTAATGACGCTGGGGCGCTCGCCCATCGAGGCACTGCTCGGGCCGGTGGACAACGCCGAGGAACGGCGAGCGCAGCTGACCGAGGTCAGCATGCGGCTGTGGAAGCCCGTGTTCCAGCAGGAAGCGCGGCTGTTCCATGACGCGCTGCCGGTGTTGCAGCGGCTGTTCGACCAGGGCTTTCGGCTGGGCGTCGTTACCGACTCGAACCACTTCGTGGTCAAGTGCCTGACCGGCGCGCGGGGCTGTCCGCCGCTTGAGGTTATCGTCACCCGGGACGAGGCGCCGGCCCGAAAGCCCTCCCCAACGGGTATCGAGCTTGCGTTGCGTCACATGGGTGTCGAGCCGCACGCGGCGGCTTACGTCGGCGACAATCCCATCGACATCCAGGCCGCCAGCAGCGCGGGCGTGCGGGCCTTTGGCATCACCACCGGTGCCTCGCGGCGCGAGGATCTGCTGCCGCACAGCCCGCACGCGGTGGTGGACTCGCTCACCGAATTGCATGGCCATCTGCCGGCATGGACGCAGCCGGTACGCGGCGCCAACCCCGCGCCGGCCATCCTGAGCGGTGAGTTGGTCAGCGGACTTGGACAGGCGGGTGGATTCCTCGCCGTCGATTGGGTGCGCGATGCGATAGAAGCCATGCTCGGCGGGCCGTTTTATCCCGGCACGGTCAATCTGGACTGCGGCGCGCCTGGCGCGCAGATTGCTGTCCGGCACCGGCACGATAATCGCCTGCGGCGCTTCGAGCTTCCGGCGCGGGACGGTTTTTGTCCGGCATTGCTGCACGCCGTGCAACTGAGCCACGGCCTGTCCAGCACCCCAGCGCTGCTGCTGTGGCCACAGGTACCGGGCTACCCGGACGAGAAACTGGAACTGATCTGCCGCATTCCGCTGCGCGAGGGCTGGGCGCTGGCCGAGGGCGCTATGCTGGAACTGCGTTACCTGAACACACAGGAGCCATGGCCATGAACCTGCCCGAAGCCAGCCTGGAAGACCTCGCCCGCCTGCGCATGTACGAGTGCCAGGGCACCCTGCTCGGCGGCCTCAAAGTGGCGCAGGGACTGGGCATCGACGCCGAGGAGTACGGCTACCGCATGATGATGGAACAGGGCATCGGCTGGGCCAAGCTGTGTGGCGATCTCGAAAAAATCGCGCGCATCTTTCATGAGCACTACCAAGTGAGCTACGGTTTTGGCCCAGCACTGGCGGTTACGCTTGATGACGCCACGCTGAGTTTTGACATGCCCTCGCTGAGCCACGCCGCAGCCGGCCAGCTCAGGCACTGGCGCCTGCCGGCGCAGGCGCTGGAGGATGTCAATCGCGGCTTTTGGCGGGCCCTGACCGAAAACGCCGGTGTAACGGTAGACATGGAATTTGGCGCCGACCGACATCGCGTCACCGTACAGCGCGGTTAACCGGCACTCAAGCGCGACCGCCGCCGGCAACAAATGGCGGCTTGGCCAACCACACCAGCAGCAAAATGGGCGGCAATAGCCAACAACTGGCGTAGAACAGATCGTTCGCCGCCAGCATATTAGCCTGGCGCGCCAGCATACGCTCCACCAGCGGATACTGCGCCGGCAAGGCGGCAGCCAGACGCTCGCCCCCGTAATCCCACAACCGCGCCAGCTGCTCGCTGTCTACCAGCTCGGCCAGGCGCGCGTAGTGAAAGCTCTCGCGCCGATCCCATACGGTGATGCCGATCGATACACCGATGCTGCCCGCCAGGGTGCGGGTGAAATAGAACACCCCGGTGGCACTGGCAAGGCGCTGCGGGCTTATGTTCGACAGCGCAATGGTCAGCAGCGGCACGAAAAACAAGCCCAGCCCCGCGCCCTGGAACAGCCTCGGCACAGCGGCGTCCCAGAGCGTCGCATCGGTGTTCATGCGGCTGGCCAGGTACATGCCCAGCCACATCAGAAAAAAACTGACGGTAAGCAGATACTTCAGATTCAGGCGTGCCAGCGTGCGACCGACAATCGGCGTCAACAGCATGATGAACACGCCAAAAGAGGCCGTCGCCAACCCAGCCCAGGTCGGCGTGTAACCCATATTGGTCTGCAGCCACAGCGGGAGCACCACCAGGCCGGCGAACAAGAGGGCCCACGCCAGCGAGGTCGCGGTGGCGCCAATCAAGAAATTGCGATCCCCGTACAAGCGAAGATCCACGACCGGGTGACGGTGGCCCAGCTCCCAGATCACGAAATAGCTGAAGCCCACAAGCGCCATCAAACCCAGCCCCAGACCCAGAGGCGACTGGAACCAATCGATCTCCCGTCCCGTGTCCAGCATCACCTGCAAGCACGCCACCCACAGCACGAGCAGGCACAGGCCGACAGTGTCGATCGGCAAAGTGCTGCGCTCGGTTTCATGGTCGCGCAGCGCATACCACACCAACCCGGCCGCCAGCAGGCCGATCGGCAGGTTGATGTAGAAAATCCACGGCCAGGACCAGTTATCAGTGATAACGCCGCCCACGATTGGCCCAGTCAACGGCGCAATGGTCACTGTCATCGACACTACCGCCATGGCCATGCCTTTCAGGTGCGGCGGAAAGTGGCGCAGCAACAATGCCTGCGATAGCGGCAGCATGGGGCCGGATACCATGCCCTGCAGGATGCGCATGAGGACCAGGATTTCGAGATTGGGCGCCAAGCCGCACAACAGCGAGAACAAGGTAAACAGCAGCCCCGAGCCGACAAACAGACGTACTTCGCCGAAACGACGCGCCAGCCACCCGGTGAGCGGCAGGGCCACTGCATTGGCCGCGGCAAACGAGGTAATGGCCCAGGTGCCCTGGCTCGGGCTGATTGCCAGGTCGCCAGCAATACTGGGAATGGCGACGTTGGCCACGGCAAAATCCAGCGACACCAGAAACGTGCCCAGACCCAACCCTACCGTCATCGGCAGCAGCCGAACCGGCGATGGCGCGTTCACTCAGTCTGCCTGGTCGCCGGCCAAGAAACTGGCCTCGCTCAGCCTTCTCACGTGCGCCTGAATATCGGCCAGCCGGGCAGCATAGATGTCAGTGCTGTAGTGCCCGGCCGCCGGGAGCTCATTACCGGTCAGCGGCGCGCCACTGCGATCGTGCGTGTCGACCGTGGCGCGCACCGAGGCGCCCAACGGCAACGGCCGGCCCTTCAGGCTAGCCATATCGATCGCTACTCGCACCGGTACCCGTTGCACGATCTTGATCCAGTTGCCGGTGGCATTTTGCGGCGGCAGCAGGGAAAACACGCTGCCCGTACCGGCGCCAATGCCGGCTACCCGACCATCAAACCGCAGCCGATGGCCGTAGACATCGGTGCTCATACGTACCGGCTGGCCCAGCCGCAGGCTGGCCAGCTGATTTTCCTTGAAATTGACCTCGACCCACCGGTCGTCCTGCGGTACCAGGTCCAGCAATCGACTCGATGGCGTGACTTGCTGGCCAAGCTGCACGCTGCGCTGGGCCACCTGGCCGTCCACCGGAGCCAGAATGCGGCAGCGCTCCAAACGCAGCAAAGCATCGGTCAGGTCGGCGGCGGCGCGCTGCACGCGGGGGTGCTGGCCCAGCGGCCACGTACCTAAAGCGGCCTGCGCCACGACCATCTGCTGCTGCGCGACCCTCAGACTGGACTGGGCGGCGGTGGCGGACAGTTCGGCGTGCTGCAGTTCTTCGGCCGAAATGGACCGTTTAAGAATCAACCCCCGGCGGCGTTCAAGATCAGCCACCGCACGCGCCCGCTCGCTCATGGCCACGGCAATGGCCGCCTGCGCGCGGTCGCGCTCGGCCGCCAGCTGCATCACTTCGCGCGCGGCATCGGCCAGATCCGCCTGCGCCGCTTGTACTGCCACCTGGGTGTCGGCGTCGTCCAGTTGCACCAGCAGGTCGCCGCGGCGCACGCGGTCGGTGTCATCCGCCCGCACGGCCACCACAGTACCGGTGATCTGCGGCATCACCGCTACGCGATTGCCGCTGACCTGAGCATTTTCGGTGTGTTCCCAAAACTGGCCGGAAAGCTCCCACCAGCCCAGCCAGCCCAGACCCGCCAGCACCAACAGCAAGGTGAGGACCAGCAGACGCCAGCGCCGCCGGCGCACTGGCTGCGTTTGTTCGTCAGATGCCATGTCTTCCCCTTCCCAGTCGGCGGCTTTTCTGGGCTACTTGATTACTCGTAATCTGGGCCGATCGGGTGGCGGCGCCTCGGGTTCAGGCTGGGGTGGCGGCGCGCCGCCCTCGGGCGGAAATGTCATGCCCTGGCCATTTTCCCGGGCGTACACCGCAAGCACAGCTGGCATGGGAACCCAGATGTCACGCGCCACGCCACCAAATCGCGCGCTGAAGGACACCTGGTCATTGGTGATTTCCAGCCGATGCGTGGCCTGGACGGAAATGTTGAGCACAATCTTGCCGGCCTGCACGTGCTCGGGCGGCACCAGCACGCCCGCCTGGGTCGCATCCACCAGGATCTGAGGCGTAAATCCGTTGTCCTCGATCCACTGCACCATGCCGCGTAACAGGTACGGCTTGGCGGATGGCAGCTGCTCCATCGTCACCCGTCGATCAGGCGGATTTTCCGTGCCGCATTTCGAACTCCTGCTCGGTCAGGCTGCCGCGAAACGCGGCGCGGGCGAACATGCGCTCGCCGTAACGCAGGACCGGTCGTGCCGGTGCCGGCAACTCCACGCCGTACATCGGCAGCCTCCACAGCAACACCGCCAACGCGCAATCGACCAGGGTTGGTCCTTCGCCGAACACGAACTCCTGCTGCTGAAACAACGGTGCGATCGACGTCAGTCCGTCGCGCAGAATCTTGCGCGCGCCGGTCACGTCCGATTTCCGGTCCGGCTCGGTCAGCCGCCGATGCAGGCTGTACCAGTCCTGGTCAATGCGCCAAAGCATCAGACGCGCCTGCGCGCGGTTGATTGGATCAACCGGCATCAGGGGCGGATGCGGAAAGCGTTCGTCCAGGTACTCCATGATGATGGCCGAGTTGTAGAGCACCAGGCCGCGGTCGACCAACACCGGCAGGTCCCCGTAAGGATTAAGATCGCGCAGGTCTTCCGGCATCTGCGCCGGGTCCACCGACTCGATTTCAATCGAAATGTCCTTCTCGCTGAGCACCAGCCGGGTGCGGTGGCTGTGCGGGCACACCAGGCCGGCATACAGCTTCATGTTGCGAATGCGCTCGGTGGTGAAACCGTCGGCGTCTGGCCCGTAATCCAGCGGCTCCACCTTGGGCGTGGATTTGGCCACGGCGGCGATCGATTCTTTCTTCGGCTTTGGGGATTTTTGCGACAAGTGACTTACCGTATCAGTGAACATCACGCCAGTATTCGCGTTTGACCATATAGGCCAAGCCGGCAAACACCAACAGGAAAAGCATGACCTTGACTCCAAGACCGTAGCGCACCAGCTTGGCCGGCTCGCCCAGGTAGACCATGAAGTTAACCAGGTCACGGATCATTGCATCGTACTCGCCTGGTGTCAGGCTGCCAGGGGAGCCCGCCTTCAGGTGCCCCTCATGCAGGGTCTGCGTACCCTGCAAGTCCACCAGAACATGCGGCATGGCGACGTCCGGAAACACCGTATTGTTGACGCCAAACGGCCGCGCCGGGTCCAGATAAAAACTGCGCAGGTAGCCGTACAGCCACTCCGGACTACGTGAACGAGCGGCCAGACTGAGGTCCGGCGGCGCCTTGCCAAACCATGCGGCACCGTCCTCCTTGGCCATCGCCACACGCATGGTCTGGTTGATGTCCCCGCCGTTGAACACCATATTGGCCAGCACCTGCTCCGGGGTCAGCCCAAGATCCTGTGCCATGCGGGTGTACAGCATGAACTCCGCGCTGTGGCAGCTCACGCAGTAGTTGACGAAGGTCCGCGCCCCACGTTGCAGGGCCGCCCGGTTGGAAAGGTCCGCCTTGAATGACGGCAACTCGGCGCCACCAGACGCCCAACCCATCGCTGGCAGGGCTGCCAGCAAGCAAGCCTGGATTAGCTTTCTCATTTGGTGGTCACCCTATCCGGCACCGGCTTGGTGCTATCGATCCGCGTATACAGCGGCATGGTGAGGAAAAACAGAAAGTACAACACGGCAAAGATGCGTGCCAGCAGGGTGTACAAGTCCGATGGCGGTTCTGTACCCAGATAACCGAGCCCGATAAAGCTGACCACAAACACTGCGAGTGCAATGCGGTTCAAGGGTCCACGGTAGCGGATCGACTTGACCGGGCTGCGATCCAGCCAGGGAATCAGGAACAGGACGAAGATAGCTCCGCCCATTGCCACCACGCCCAGAAACTTGTCCGGCACCGCGCGCAGGATCGAGTAGAACGGCGCGAAGTACCACAGCGGCGCGATATGCTCGGGCGTGACCATGGCATCGGCCGGCCGGAAGTTGTCCGGCTCCAGGAACTTGCCCCACATCTCGGGCACAAAAAACACGATGGCGGCAAAAATCAGCGCGAACACCGACAGACCCCAGATGTCCTTGACCGTGTAGTACGGGTGGAAGGGGATGCCGTCCAGCGGCTTGCCATCCGCACCCTTCTTCTTTTTGATTTCCACCCCGTCGGGGTTGTTCGAGCCGGTTTCGTGCAGCGCGATGATGTGGAAGAACACCAGGGCAATGATCAGCATCGGCACCGCCGCCACATGCAAGGCGAAGAACCGGTTCAGGGTCGGATCACCAACCGCGAAATCGCCCCGTATCCACAGCGACAGGCCGTCGCCGATCAGAGGAATCGCGCCAAACAGCGAGATGATGACCTGCGCCCCCCAGTAGGACATCTGGCCCCAGGGCAACAGATAGCCCATGAAGGCCTCGGCCATCAACAACACATAGATGACCATGCCGAACAGCCACACCAGCTCGCGTGGGCCCTTGCCCGAACCGTAGATGATGCCCCGGAACATGTGCAAATAGACCACGACGAAAAACATCGACGCGCCGGTCGAGTGCAGGTAGCGGATCAGCCAACCCCAGCTGACGTCGCGCATGATGTATTCGACCGAAGCGAACGCCAGCTCCTCGGAGGGCTTGTAATGCATGGTCAGGAAAATGCCGGTAATCACCTGCAATGCCAGCAGCGCCAGCGCCAGCGAGCCGAAGAAATACCAGAAGTTGAAATTCTTGGGCGCGTAGTACTGGCCGACGTGATCGTCCCACCACTGAAAGATCGGGAAACGGTCATCTATCCAGCGCGCGAGCCCGGAACTGCGATTGGACATTACACGGTCTCCTGGTCTTCGCCGATGACGAGCACGGTATCGCTCAGGTACCTGTACGGGGGTACCGGCAGATTCAGCGGAGGCGGCAGGCCCTTGAAAACCCGCCCCGCGAGGTCGTAGCGTCCACCGTGGCAGGGACACAGAAAACCACCCTTCCAGTCGGCGCCGATATCGGGCGCGGCGACCTCTGGTCGATACTTGGGCGAGCAACCCAGGTGCGTGCATACCCCCAACAAAACCAGATACTCCGGCTTGATCGAGCGCTGTTCGTTGGCGGCGTAACCGGGCTGATCGGACTGCGCCGACTCCGGATCGCGCAACTCATCCAGCGGCACTTTGGCCAGGTTCTCCAGCTCCTCTTGCGTGCGGCGCAAAACCCACACCGGGCGCCGCCGCCACTCCACCACCATCAATTCGCCGGGGGCCAGCTTGCCAATGTCCACTTCCACCGGGGCACCGGCAGCCTGGGTTTTGGCGCTCGGCTGCATGCTGGAGACGAACGGCACCGCCGCCGCGGCCAGACCGACCCCTCCCAGCGCCCCAGCCGTCCCGGCCAATAGCCGGCGGCGCGCGGGATCTACCGCATCGTTTGCCATGATCACGTTCCCTTGAAGGCGGGCCAGCGCTGCCCGCGTTGTGCTGCAATCGCCCCAGGCACAGCCGGCGAGCACCGCTATTGTTCGTAGCGAAGACCGGCGAAACCCGTAGGAGCATGTGAAAGCCGCGGTATTGTGCCAAACGCGGCCCAGGGACGCCAAGCACCGGCCCTGGTGGCACCTCGCCAGACAGACCTGACCAGGCGCCCCTGCTAGCATGTGGGCCGCTCGTTTTGGAGGCCACCCATGCTGATCAGCCGCAATCTTGCACGTTATCTGCTGCAAGCGGCAGTGTTCGGCGCGGCGATCGGCGTGGCCATCACGCTGTTGTTACCGCGCTCGCCAAGCCCGCCGCCCGCGACCGTAATTGCGCCGCCGGTCGCCACCGGGGTGCAGGCGCCGCCGGTCAACAGCTTCGCCCCGGCGGTCGAGCGCGCGGCCCCGGCAGTAGTCAACATCTACAGTACCAAGGTCATCACTCGCGGTTACAACCCGCTGCTTGACGACCCGCTGTTCCAGCGCTTTTTCGGCCGCGCGCCGGTGCCCCGGCAGCGGCTGGAATCCAGTCTCGGCTCCGGTGTGGTGCTGGACGGGCGCGGCTATATCGTCACCAACCATCACGTGATCGCCGACGCCGATGAGATCGAAGTGGCCTTGCGCGATGGCCGCAGCGGCCACGCCAAGCTGGTCGGCAGCGATCCGGAGACTGACATTGCACTGTTGCGGATCACGCTTCGGGACGTGCCCAGCATCGCGCTCGGAGACGTCAACCAGGTACATATCGGGGATTTGGTACTTGCCATCGGCAATCCGTTTGGCGTCGGCCAGACCGTGACCCTGGGTGTGGTCGGCGCGATCGGACGCGAAGCCCCGGACATCAGCACGGTCGGCGATTTCATCCAGACCGACGCGGCGATCAACCCCGGCAATTCGGGCGGCGCGCTGGTCAACGCCGCCGGCGAGCTGGTCGGTATCAACACCGCCATCTACAGCCGCAGCGGTGGCTCCGAGGGCATTGGCTTCGCAGTCCCGGTAAACCTGGTTCGCGACATTACCGCGCAGTTGTTGGCTCACGGCGAAGTGCCGCGCGGCTGGCTGGGGTTCGAACTACAGGAACTAACACCCGCGCTCGCCGCCTCGCTCAATCTTGAGGCGCAAACCGGCGCGCTGGTGGCCGGGGTGTATCGCGGCTCGCCGGCAGCCAAAGCCGGCATTCAACCAGGCGATCTGCTGCTGGAAATCCAGGGGCGACCGATGCGCCGCGCCCGCGAAGCTCTGGCGGCGCTCGCCGCCCTGCCCCGTCAACAGGAAGTAACGCTGGCCGTGCAACGCGCTGGCAGGCGGCTGGAAACGCGCGCGACGACCATCTCCCGCCCCAAATAGATCCCTGCCCGCCTATGCGCCGAGGCCATAAAACCGCGCCGCCGACTTGCCGACAATATTGTCCAGAACCGGCCTGGCGATATCCGTACGGCCCAGCAGCTTGGCCAGTTCGCGTGCGTATTCCTCATACTCCAGCTCGTGCGGAAAATCGCTGGCGTAGAGCACGTTGTTGTCGCCCACGGCGCGCAGGCCAGCGTCCAGGAAGCGTTCGTTCGGTTCGCAGGTAACGTAAATGCGCCCCTCGGCCAGCACCTCCTGCGGCGAGCGATTGGCGGCCAGCATCTGCGGAGCAAGCCCTTTGAACACGCCATACATGTATTGCAAGCGGTCGGACATGTAGGCAATCCAGCTGGAGCCGGCCTCGAAGAAGCCCGCCCGCAACGTCGGGAAGCGCTCGAACGTGCCGCCGTAAAGCATGGCGTTCAAGTGGATCAGCAGCGGCAGCGGATGATGCAGGGGCATGGTGCCGCCGAACGGCTTGAGCATCTGCAGCACGTCGAGGCCGTGATTGCTGCCGCCGTGCAGTACCACCGGCACGTCAAGGCGCTGCGCCTCGGCAAAGATCGGGTCAAAGCGCGGGTCACCGTAGGTCACTCCCAGATGCGAGACCGACGGCAGCAGCGCGGCAACGAACCCGAGTTCCGTCACCGTCGTGCGCAGTTCCTCGACCGCGGCGGGGATGTCCTGCACCGGCAACAGCGCTACAGCCTTCAGGCGGGCGTCCGGCTCAAGGTGCGTGGCGTGCAGCCAGCGGTTATAGGCCCGCGCGATGCGGACCGCCCAGTCCGGGTTCTCGATGATGCCGTGGCCCAGCCCCGCGGTCGGGAACAGCACCGAGGCCTGGATACCCGTGGCGTCCAGGAACTCGCCCCAGCGTCTTGCGTCGGTGGCCTGCCAGCGCAGCGGATCGGTGAGCGCATGCCACCCATCCAGCCAGGGCAGCGGGCTGACCATGCTGCCGGCGAGCCGCGCGCCCTTGAGGGGGCCCTCGAGGAAGTCGTACAAGCCATCGAAGTCCTCGATGACATGGCCGTCAGCGTCGATGATTGTCTGGGTCATGGTGCGTCTTCTCTGGCTGTGGTATCCGGGCCGGTTGGGATGCCATTGTGAACCCGATGCCCCGACCCTGCCGACGCCATGGAACTGTGTTTCGTGCCGGTGTCACCGGTGATGTGTGGCAGGGATGCCGCCCGCCAACGAACCCAGCCCAGCTGCGGTCAGTCACTCTTGCCCGCGGCCGCAACCACGGAAAGCGAGGCCAAAGCTCGATTCATGCCCTGGCGGCGTTGCTCGGCCGCCAGGGCAAAAAGGTCCGCCAACTGGCCAACGTTGTGCTGAATATTAAACAGCCGCTCGGCTTTGCGCTGGCCGGCTTCGGCGCAGCGGTCGCGCAATGCGACATCGACAATAAAACGCCGCATGGCGACCGCCAGGCTGGCACCGTCCTTCTGGGGCACAAGAAGCCCCGTAATCTCGTGATCGACGATTTCGGTCACGCCCTCAAGGTCTGTGGAGACGACTGCTACCCGCAGCGCCATCGCTTCGAGCAGCACCGTCGGTAATGCATCGCGGTTGCCGTCCTGGCCAACGATGCACGGCAGGATCATAAGGTCGCTGTCCGCCACGGCTTCCAGAACACGGTCATGCGGCTGGCTCCCGAGCAGTTCGACCACGTCCCCGACCTCAAGGCGATCGATGGCCGCACGTAAAACCGCCTCGCCTTCGCCCCGACCGATGATTTGGCACTGGAAAGGCAAGCCCTGGGCTTTGAGCAGGGCGCAGGCCTCTATCAGATACAAAAATCCCTTCTTCTCGACCAAACGCCCAACCGATATCAACCGGGGGACCTTGCGATGCGGGCGAGCGGCAGCAACCGAGCGGATCTCACTCAGACTGTCCAGGCGAACGCCGTTGTAGATACGCCGAAGCTGATCCGTGCCCGAGCCGAGCGTGCGCAGATGACGCAGGTTCTGATCAGTCACCGTCACGGCAAATGCGGCACGTTGCAGGGCTTCGGCCAGCAGCGCCCCGTCAGCGCTCTGGTGATAGATGTCCTTGGCGTGAGCGGTGAAACTGAAGCTGATGCCTGAGCACAGATGCGCAAGCAGTGCCGCACGCGTTGCCGACGTCGCAAAGTGCGCGTGGAGGTGGTCGACGCATCGTTCCTCGGCCATCCGGGCGATAAGCGCCCCATGCAGGAGGGTGCGCAGGCTGTCCCGATCCGCGGCAGCCAGGGCATGGGCGAAGGCAGCGCCAAATCTGCGCTCGTCGATCGGATCCGCCCGGTACAGCCCCCGCGTGGCCTCCCAAACCTCGGCCAGGTTGGCGCGCGGCAGATAGGTGATTTCGGCCCGAAGACGTGACAGTTCCGCATGAAAGCGCGGCTCGGTCGGCGGCATCAGGGAAAATATTTCGACTTCTACACCCTGCGCTTCCAGCTCCAGCAGCTCGTTCAGGACGAACGTCTCCGACAACCGCGGAAACATCTTCAGGACATAGCCAATTCGTATACTCATTACACTGTCTCCTTGCCCGGCGGTTCGTCAACACATTGATCCTGGAACCGCCATGGAACATCAATCATGGTCACCCGGGGGTCCATCAATCGAACTGGGCCCGACCTTCCCGGACCTGCCGCGCGGGCCGGGCCGGACTGCCACAGTCCGGGGGTTCGGCGAGGTCAAGCAGACGGGTCACAACCCCGGACCAGGTGTGGTCTCGCTCCACGGTGGCGCGCGCGGCCTGACCCAGGCGCAGGCGCAGCGCCGGCTCGCCGTTCAGGCGCGCGAGCGCCTGCGCCAATTCCCCGGCATTGCCAGGTGAGCACAGCAAGCCGTTCACGTTATCTTCGATCAGGCCGCTGAGTTGACCGATGCGGCTGGCCACGACCGGCAGGCCGGCGGCCATGTATTCGTACACCTTCAGCGGCGAGAAATAGAACGTCGATGTCTGCGGATAAGGTGCCACCGCCACGTTCATGGATGCCAGCAGTCCCGGGATCTGCGCGGGCGCCACGGCGCCGGTCAGAATGGTGGCCGGGTCCGCCCCGCCGGCCCGAAGCCGTGCCTCGAGCGCTGAGCGTTCCGGACCATCCCCGACGATCAGCAGGCGAACGTTCGGAACCTGTTTGCGCAATTCCAGAAAGGCGTCTGCCAGCACGGGCAGACCATGCCATGGCTTGAGCGTGCCGACAAAACCCACCGTGAAGGTGCCCTGCGGCGCCGGCAATGCCGGCTCAAGACCGGGCTCGAAACGCGCGACATCAACGCCATTGGGCACCACCCGCACACGGCCGCGTGCCTGGGGGTAACGTTCCAGGTAGTCAGCGACCTCCTCGGAAACAGCCGCCAATATGCGCGCTGCGCTGAAGGTCCGCAGCGCCGCCTGCTCGGCCGCAGGTCGATCGACCAGTCCCCTGTGAGCCGCCTGCTCGTCGACTAGCGGGGCGTTCACTTCGAGCACGCCCGGCACGCCGGCGGCTTGCGCGTACTCCATGCCGGCAAAGCTCCACAGGGCGCAACGCTCGTAAACCATCGAGTACGGACCCTCACGCTGGAGAGTGGCTCGAACCTGCGTGTTGGCCGCCAGTGCCGCCTGTTCCCGCAACGCGCGGTCCTCCTTGGGAACTGACGGCAGCTGAACGACGCGAACAGCTTCCAGTCCTGGCGGAGCCTGGCCACCCAGCACGGTGGTGAACAGGTCGACCGCGTGGCCTTTCGCGAGAAAGCCGCGGATCACTTCCTGCACATGAACGGAGCAACCTTTCTGTCCAAACGGCGGCACGCCCGCGTCAGTATTCACATAGGCAATTCGCATCGTCGGTCCACGTTTAACCTCCGCCTGGGCTGGCATTCGCATCAGGCAGTCCCGTTGCTGGACGCGATCGGTCCGCCGCCTGGCCGCAATGTCTGAACATGGCGCTCAGCCAGCTCCAGCAAGGCGAGCGTGGTCCAGCGTCGTTCCGGAATCTGTGTGCTGATCGAGACGTGACGAGCCAGGGTCAGCGCCACATAGACGTGGACTCGCGCGAGGTCACCGGACACGCTGGCGAAGCGTTCCAGCATGGCCGCGATCTGGCCCGACAAGGCACCGGCGTCACCGTGCAGCCTCAGACCCTGCTCGATCAGGTGGGCGATGAAGTTCCCGACATCGATGGCCGGATCACCCTGCGCGTACAGATCGAGGTCGACAAGGTAAAGGCGACTGCCGTCGACCAGCACCTGATCGGGGTAGAAATCCCGATGCACGTTGGCCCAGCGTGCTTCACCCATGTCCGCCGCGACCCGCTCACAGGCGTCCATAAGTCCGCTGAGGCGGGGCTCCAAAGTCGGGTACACACGCGCGACCTCCGCCAGTCGCGGGCGCAGAATGCCCAGTTCGTCGGCCATCGTGTGCGTACGCGGGGCTTGCACGCCGACCCGATGCAGTTTGTGGATGGCGTCGGTGATACGCCGCGCCAGCTCGACCCCGTCTTGGCCAGCAAGCAGGGACGTGGCTACCGCCCCGGGCACCTTGCGTTGCAGCCACAGGTGCAAGGCCGGCACCAGCGCCACCGGCTCGGGAATGGATACGCCATCCTCGGTTTGGTCATCGAATCCGTTGCGCCACAACGCCTGGAGACAGGCGAACATTTTCGTGTCCGAGCCGCGCGCCCTGACTTTGCCGACCAGGGTAAGCGCTTCAACTATCCGCCCAGACCGTATGAGATCAAGGTCATACTCGACCAGGCACCGGCGTGCCGGCTTATGGCGAATCACCCGAATAGCCCGGATCTGGACCAGAGCGCCACCGGAGAATTTCGCAAGCGCGTGACTAAGTTCACGAGAGGCTGTTTCAGGGTCGAGCGCATGTTTGAGAAACGGCATGGCCGGATCGCGATCTACGCCGTAGGGGTCATCAACCTGCGTGGGCTTGCCTGGCGGCGCCGGACCTGTCGCTCGCACCTTCACGGGCGCCGCCAGCTGGGCCGCCCGCTCAAGCAGCGCGGTCATCGTTGCGGCCCAATCCGGATCACGGTAGCGGAACTGCTCAGGCGCTACACGCAGCAATGCAGCAGCCGTATGCAAACGCACGCTGGCAGGGCTGGGGCCTCCGCCCATTGCAGCGTAGCCGGCGATGAACGCAGCGCTGAGGTGTTCCAGGGCGGCCCTGTCGATGCGGCCGGTCAGGTAGTCGCGCTCCAGATGGGCGATGAAGGCGCCCAGGTCGTAAGCCGGATCGCCGATACCCGCACGGTCAAAATCCAGAACGCCGACCCGTTCGCCGTGGATCAGCGCTTGTGCGGGGTGGAAGTCGCCGTGCAGCGGGCGTAAAACCGCCGGTGACAGCGACTCCAGTCCCTGGGCCAGTCGCTGGGCCAGATCAGCAGACCGCGCTGCCAGCATCGGGCAGATGGTGGAGATCGCCTGCGCTGCCGAAGCCAGCTGTGCAACGCCCGGCATAGGACCCAAAGACGCCGGATCCGTGAGGTCGTGCAGCTCAGCCAGGGCCTGTCCGACACGTCGAAAGCCAGCCTCCCGCTCGCTGGAGCGACCCGCCATATCGCGTAACACGGTGCCCGGCAACCATTCAAAGATCTGGATTCGGCGACGCGGTTCGAGCGCCACACACGGAGCCACGGCGAGTATCGATCCCTGCGCATATAAGCGCCTTTGGGCGGGGACAGGTACCGGGGCAGACGCGGCGTACGCACGCACGACCAGGGCTGGCCCCTGTGGTGTCAGCACGGCGCCCACATAGCGTCGCTTCGGCTTGTAGGACAGCCGCTCCAACCGCGTACCGTGCAGATCGTGACGACCCGGCAACACAGACCGAAGGAGCTTCAGCCGCTTCTCGGCCCGGACAAGGTACTTCAGCCCCGGTATCTGTTCATCGTTTTGACACGCAGCCACGACCAGTGCGTGCTCTGGAAATACCAACTGGCCCGGGCCCAGTGGACCGGTTGTACTCGACTTTTGCGAGGCGCTTGTTAACTTGTCACCCGCAGCCGGCCCATACGCATGCAGGTAAGCATCGACCTGCTCGTCGCCAAGCTGCAATTCGCATGTTGCAAGGCAGCTCATGCCCGACTTGTAACGTAGATAGGTAACCCGGGCGGCCTGCAGATCGACCCCAGGCAGGGCCCGGCGCAGGGTCGCCAGCAGTGTATCGGCGTCCAGCACCAGCGCCAGGCCGGGAATCGCCCGATCGCGCTCGACCAGCGCGCCGTCAGCCGGGGACAACATGAACGTCCGGCGCCGCGACGCCCTGCTTGATGTCAACCGTTTCGAGCGCGTACTGCTGTGCGTAGCGGCCGTTCAGTTCCAGCAGTTCGGCATGGCTGCCGCGCTCCACGATCCGCCCGCCTTCCACGTACAGAATAAGGTCCGCGGCCGCCGCCAACTGCAACTCGTGCGTTATTACGATCGTGGTGCGCCCACCGCGCAACTGTTGCAGCGCGTCGACCACTGCGCTTTCGCTGGTGTTGTCCAGGCCCGTGGTCGGCTCGTCCAGGAGCAGGATCGGCGCATCACGCAATGTCGCGCGGGCGATCGATATCCGCTGGCACTGACCGCGCGAGAACGTGACACCCCGCTCGCCCACCAGAGTGTCATAGCCGTCGGGGAGACCTTGGACGAATTCGTCGACGTGCGCCAGGCGCGCGGCCGCCTGGATCTGCTCAGGCGTGGCATCCGGCCTTCCAAGTGCGATGTTCTCGCCGACCGTGGCGGCAAACAGAAAGGGATCCTGAAGGACGACACTGATCTGTGCCCGTACAGAATCGACAGTGAAGCCACGAATATCCTGACCGTCGATCCGTACGCATCCGCGGCCCGGGTCATAGAGCCGCAACAGCAGGTTCGCGATGGTGGTCTTGCCGGCGCCCGACGGCCCGGCGAGCGCGACGAATTGGCCCGGGGCCACCTCGAAATCAATGCCCACCAGACCCGGCCGACCTGGCTCGTAATCGAAATGGACGTCCTCGAAACGCAGCTGCCCGCGAAACGGCGCCGCAGGACACGCACCAGGTTGGTCCCGCACCTCGGGCAGACGGTCGAAAAGCTCAAGCACCCGATCCCCGGCCGCCGCCGCACGAGTCAGTCGGGTGGTGTATTTGGCAAAATCGCGGGCCGGCCTGACAGCGCTCTTCAGGTAGGTGAGAAACAACACCAAATCCCCAGGCGAGAGCGTGCCAGCCATGACCAGGCGCGCCCCTTGCCACAGGGCAATGGCGGTTGCGAACGTCACAAAGACATCAACCGTGCGCTCCAGACCCGCGGCCAATTTGGCCGCCTGTGCGCCTTCCAGCAACCCCTTGTCATTCTGGCGGCCGAATCGCTGCGAGAACGATTCCTGCAGCGACAGCGCGTGCACCGCTTTCATTGATGTGATGGACTCGGCCGCCGTCGCCGCCATCGCGCCCTCGCGTCTGCGCTGCAAGCGCGCCGCGTCACGCAGACGCCCGTTAAGACGCGCGACGCGCAAGCCGAGAAACGGCAACGGCAGCATCACCAGCAGCGTGAGCTGCCAGTTCATCCACAGCATCAACCCAAGCATGCCCACCAACAGCATGAAACTGGCTACCAGCGGCAGGGCCGCCGTGACTGTCACCTCCTTGAGCAGATTGACGTCACTGGTAACGCGGACCAGCAGGTCGCCGGCCCTGGCCGTGTTGTAAAAGGACAGCGACAGGCGCTGCAGGTGGTTGTACAAATCACTGCGCACGCGGGTCAGCACCCGATTGCCAACCAGGGCAAAACCGACCGTCTGCGAATATTCCGCAAGCGCCCGCAGGCCGATGATCAGCACCAGGCCCCCGGCGCACCAGGTCAACAGCGATAAGGGATCCATGCGGTCAACCAGGGCGATGCCGGTCTGGCCACCGGTCGGCACCGCCACGATCACCCGATCCAGAACCAGCTTCAGCGGCCAGGGCTCGAGCATGCGCAGGAAAACCACGGCGCCCAAGGCGCACATCGACCAGCCGACCAGCCCACGCTCCTTGCGCACGTAGGGGCTGAATCGCATCACGATGTGACGCAGGCTCGGGATTGCCTGGCGCAGGCCTGTTTTGGAACCTGCCATCAGTGTTCCCGGGGTTGCCCTTGCGCCACGTCATTCAACCGGCTGTGTTCTTTATCCTGTGTCCCGGACATCGATAACGTATCCACTCAGAAGTTGTAATCAACATTGAGAAAGAAGGCATAGGCCATGTTGCCGGCCAGCGAACCGTAGGCGGCGCCCGCCCGAAATGCACTGACAACCGCTTCGATCTCGAACGGCTCCCAATCTTCCAGTCCAAGCACGATGTCGAACTCCTGACCGATGTCGGTGCTGCGCCCGTCTGGACTCGAACGGACACGCCCATTACGCAGGAAATCCGCCGCATGCACTTGCCGATAATGGTGATAAAGAAATTCAACTGAACTGGCGTCCCAGAAACTGAAACCCACGGCGGCGGTCGGAATATGCAGATTCGACAATTCCGGGTTTAACAACTCTCCGTAATAGCGAAATCGGTCGACACCGCCGAAACGCGCCTTATCGCCCTGCAAACCCGTCTGGCGGAAAGAACGGTCTGCGCCATGCCCCGGATTCCGGTCGCCGGAACCAAATGCATAGCTCAGGGTCAGCGTTGGCCTGGCGGGTAATTCCGCCTGCCAGCTGACGCCGCTTTCAAAGGCCCATCCGGATACATCGCGTTTCGCTCGGCTGTCCACAACGCGGCGGTCTGGCCGGCCACTGACCCGATGGAAATCCAGCAATCGCTCATGGCCCCTTACCGCGGCGCCTTCTATCCAGTAATCGACCTCACCGTGCTGCGCAAAGTCGAGTTCCCCCGACAGACGCCCACCGGCCCATACCAAGGTGGCATCGCTGGGATCTTCGCGCCCCTTGGTGACCAGCTCACCAACACGCTGCCGCTCGGAGCGGTCATCGTGATACAGAAAAAAAGCATCGAGCCGATGATTTCGCGCCCAGCGCCAGGCCGTGTGTGCGAGCACTCGCAAAACGTCTTCCCGCTGCGGATCGTTACGGTCCAGTTCGGTCGCAACGTCGCCCAGTTCCCGAGCCACTGAAAGCTCGGCGTGCCAATCCAGGGTGTTGTAATGAAAGCGCACCGCATCAAGGTCCTGATCCCACCACCAACTGCGCGGCTCGTAAAAATTCTGTCGACCTATCTGCAGGCTGAAATTACTGGCAAATAACTGGTCCAGATACAGCCACATCTCGCCGCGTTCGAGCGAGCGTTCGAATTTCCGACTCTTGTCCTGCGCATAGACCTCGGCCTCGTACAGCACCTTACCCTCCAGAAACACGAGGGCTCGATCGTTCAGGGGATAGGACAATTCGATCTGGAGCTCCTGGTCAATGCGGGCAACATCGTCCAGTTTTTGGGGATTCAGGGCCAAATCCTTCAGATACCTGGATTGGGTTTTCAGCTCGCCGCCGATCGTGAGCGGGCGACCCAACACGGATGTCGAGAACTG
Source organism: Immundisolibacter sp. (assembly GCF_041601295.1). Taxonomy (NCBI): domain Bacteria; kingdom Pseudomonadati; phylum Pseudomonadota; class Gammaproteobacteria; order Immundisolibacterales; family Immundisolibacteraceae; genus Immundisolibacter; species Immundisolibacter sp. The sequence goes on along the minus strand of NZ_JBFIII010000002.1, from coordinate 45,215 downwards.
GTCGGACGGGCGTCTTTCGTCAGGTCGGCGGGTCAGGGAGGCACCGTAAAGGTTCTTCACCGCACCGCTTGGCACCTCAACCGGAACGCCCAACAGGGTCAGACCCGACGCCGCATCGCGCGCCGTGCCGGCCGCCATGACGGTGCCCCGCAACTGAAACTGACCCGGCCCGATGGAAGCCGGCCTGACGGACTTGGCCCGCAACTTCGCGGGACTCAGCACAGCCCCGGAGACTTCAACCGCTGGCATGGAGGCAATTTGCTCTGGCGCCAAACCTTCCCACCGGGTTTTCAGGTCCCACTCAACGCTGATGGGTCCGATCCGCAAGGTTCGATTCGGCACGTCGAGATGTTCGACTTTGCCGCGGACACGGCCACGCGTTGAGTCTTTGTGGGTATCCCAGACTTGCAATCGGGTTCCCTGAAATTGCACGCCGTCCCATTGCCCGGTCAGTTTCACCTTGCGGCCCAGCAGATCCTGTGCTCCCGCCACCGACACAGTGACAGCAAGCGCCAATGCAATGAGCCGACTCGTATACGTCGCGGCCACTCTCATCACCCTTTGCTCTGACTGGAACGCCCCATTCCGCTTAGCGAGACTACGGGGGCTTGGGTCCGTTTCTTGGATTTTTTCTGGGCCAGACTTGCCGGCCTTGCCGTCACCTCCGGTTCAGGGCGATCGGCTGATTGAATACAGTCCCGCCTGCGGACACAGGCCAGCCCTTGCGCAACCAACGAGGACAGTCGGGTCAAGCCGTCCATATCGACCCGCGCGCGGGTCGATGGCGCTGCGACTTCCTGGCTGATCCAGGTGACGAACGCGGCTGGACTGACTTGGTCCGGATGCAAGACGTCAACCAGTCCCAAGTCACGAAACCGGGTTGCGCGGATCCATTGCTCGGTGCGCGGCTTTACCCGCGGGACAATCAGCGCCCGCTTCTGGTAGGCAAGAACCTCGCATAGCGTGTTGTACCCGCCCATGGTGATGACGCAATCGGCGCGGTTAAGCAGTTTTTCCGGCGCTTCCAGAAATGAGACCACTTGCAAGCGCTGGTTTTCCGAGGCGATTTCAAATACCTGCTTTCTGAGCGCCGGAGGCATGAAAGGACCGCTGACCAGAACCCCATACCAATCGGCCGGAAATTCGACGCCGGCAAAGGCCAGTGCCACCTGTGCGCCATCCTCGCCGCCACCGACCATGCAAACCACGCAGTTCCCGTCCCGCGAGGTCAGCCTCGTCATCAATTCGTCATCGCTTGCCCGCTGATAGCCGATTCGGCGCCGACCATCCAGATACCCCGTGTACTCGACCTTGGCCTCCACGGCCGCAGCAAATTGGCACTCCCTGGCCAACTCGTAGACTGCGGGCGAGCCATAAACCCAGATTTTGTCGAAGTTCTTACGTATCGCCTCTGTATTCTCCGCGGACTGCCACTCCCGCAAGACCGCCGCAGGATCATCGAGAATATCGCGCAGACCCAGCACGCAATACGCGTGACCCTGAGCACGTAAGGACTCCAGGGCCAGATCAAGTTCATGCCCGATACCACGCGGCACCTTGTCGACGATGAAAATATCCGGCCGATATGCGTCGAGTGCCGCACGGATCGACGTCGCCCGGAGCCTGATCATGGTCTGCCAGGACAGATCAAGCTCGCGGGCGTGATACGACTCGTTGGCTTCCTTGCGGACCCCTGGCAAGCTCAGGCAGTCCACATGCGGCGGCATTGGAAAGCGGGAAATCGCCTCCGAGCCCGCGATCAGCAGGACCGTCGCATTGGTCGGTGGTGCCGCCAGGGTTTCAGCGATCAGCAGGTTTCTTCGAATATGGCCCAGGCCGAGCGCGTCGTGTGAGTACAACGCGATGCGAACGCGTGGAGAACCCGTTTCACTCCCGACGCGTCTGGACTCCTCCCCCATCTATCCTGACCCCTGCGCGGGCCCGTGCCACAAGGCATCAGGCTTCCTTCGGACAACGGCTGAACCGGCCCGACAAAGGTCGAGCAATCAGGCCTATCGACCGCGCGGGCGGAATACTTGAATTGCCGGGAAGGCAAGGACACCGTCTACGTGACCCGGGCGATGCAAGCCGTCTGTGACCGGAGCAGTACGCGCCCTGTGACGCGGCCCGCTACCGGCAGTCGGCTTCCACGCGACTTACAGGCCTGGATGCAAATCCCGCACTGCGCCACGATCCGCCGACGTGGCAAAACGCGCATAGGCGAGCAGTGCCTTGGATACCACGCGCTCGCGCTGGCGCGGCTGCCAGGGCCGCGGCGAGGCTTCCATGGCATCGCGCCGACGGGCAAGTTCAGCCTCCGGCACGTCGAGCACCATGCTGCGACGGGGAATGTCGATGAGGATCCGGTCACCATCCTCGACCAGGCCAATCGTGCCACCCGACGCTGCCTCGGGCGCCACATGACCGATCGACAGCCCCGAGGTTCCGCCCGAGAACCGACCATCCGTCACCAGCGCGCACGCTTTACCCAGACCCATCGATTTGAGGTAACTGGTCGGATACAGCATTTCCTGCATGCCAGGGCCGCCGCGCGGACCTTCATAGCGCACCACCAGCACCTCGCCACGTTGTACCTGCTTTTCCAGGATGGCGGTTACCGCGTCGTCCTGGCTCTCGAACACCCGCGCTGGACCGGCAAAGGTCAGCAGACTGTCATCCACGCCGGCGGTTTTGACGATGCAGCCGTCCTGCGCCAGGTTGCCGTACAGCACGGCGAGACCGCCTTCCTCGCTATAGGCATGTTCGCGATCACGGATACACCCGCCGGCACGGTCCAGGTCCAGGTCCCAGGTGCGGCACTGGCTGAATGCCACCTGTGTCGGCACGCCACCGGGCGCGGCCGAGAAGCGGCGTTTCGCCGACGCCTGTTCGCTGATGGCGACGTCCCAGCGCGTGATCGCTTCGCTCAGGGCCGGGCTATGCACGGTCGGCACACTGGTATCGAGCAAGCCTGCCCGCGACAGCTCGCCCAGAATCGCCATCACGCCGCCGGCCCGATGCACGTCTTCCATGTGATAGGCGGCCGTGGCCGGCGCCACTTTGCACAGGTTTGGCACCCGCCGGGACAGGCGATCGATATCGGCCAGGGTGAAGTCGACCTCCCCTTCCTGGGCTGCCGCCAGCAGGTGCAGCACGGTGTTGGTGGAACCACCCATCGCGATGTCCAGCGTCATGGCGTTCTCGAACGCGGCGCGGCTGGCGATGCCCCGTGGCAGGGCGCGGGCGTCATCCTGCTGGTACCAGCGGCGGCACAGCTCGACCACGGTACGGCCGGCTTCTTCGAATAGGTCGCGCCGGTAGGCGTGCGTTGCCAGCAGGCTGCCATTGCCCGGCAGGCTCAGACCCAGCGCCTCGGTCAGGCAGTTCATGGAATTGGCCGTGAACATGCCCGAACACGAGCCGCAAGTGGGGCAAGCGTTGCGCTCGACCGAGAGGCTTTCCTCGTCACTGACGCTCGGGTCGGCGGCCATGATGATCGAATCGATCAGATCCATGGCGGTCTCCTCGCCGCGCCAGACGACCTTGCCGGCCTCCATCGGTCCACCGGACACGAACACCGCGGGAATGTTCAAGCGCATGGCCGCCATCAGCATGCCGGGGGTGATCTTGTCGCAGTTGGAGATGCACACCAACGCGTCAGCGCAGTGGGCGTTTGCCATGTACTCGACGGCATCGGCGATCAGCTCGCGCGAGGGCAGCGAGTACAACATCCCACCGTGACCCATGGCGATGCCGTCATCGACGGCGATGGTGTGGAATTCCCGGGCAATACCGCCAGCGGCATAGATTTCGCGCGCCACGATGTCGCCCAGGTCCTTCAGATGCACATGCCCAGGCACAAACTGGGTGTAGGAGTTGGCAATGGCGATGATCGGCTTGCCGAAATCGCCCTCCTGCATGCCAGTGGCGCGCCACAGGGCGCGGGCGCCGGCCATGTTGCGGCCCTGAGTCGAGGTGTTGGAACGATAGACAGGCATCGGGATGCTCCGGAAACTGATCAACGGCCGGGCGAATAGCCGGGCATTCTAGCGGCGGCGGCATCGGAGCCGGCAGGCAAGTTTACAGACGCCTCCCACCACTGACCCCAATGACCGCGCGTCTGGCCGCCTGATTAAGGATACCTTCCGCAGCTCAGCGCGATGGCTAAAGACGGCGGACTCCGGCAGGGTTAAGCTCGCCAGGCCAACCGTCTTGCCTGGCCGGCGCTACAATGCGTCCCTGAACGCTTGAACTGAAGACCCTTCAACAGGGTCTCAGGCGTGGACACTTCACAGGTAATTCACGCATGCAACACAAAACCATCATTTCAGTAGTCCTGCCAGCGGTGCTGGCGCTCAGCAGCGGCCTGAGCGGCTGCGCGTCCAGCAATGCCGGCAACGTCTATTCGCGCAGCGAGGCGCGCCAGGCGCAAGTGGTGAAATACGCGACCGTCGAGGCCGTACAGCCGGTCAGGATCGAAGGCACGCGCTCCTATATCGGTACCGCCACCGGCGCCGTATTGGGTGGTCTGGCCGGCAGCACCGTGGGCGGCGGCACCGGCCAGAAAGCCGCCGCGGTCGCCGGTGCGGTCGCGGGTGGAGTCGCCGGAACCGCAGCCGAACGGGCACTGACCAAGGCCGACGGCCTGGAACTGACGGTTCGTCTGGAGAACGGGACCACCATGTCCATCGTGCAGGAAGCGAGCGAGCAGCAGTTCCGGGTCGGTCAACGTGTCCGTGTGCTCCAGCACAACGGCACGTACCGGGTGTCGCCGTAAGGGCGGGCCGACACGTGTCGAAACAGGACCTGGCCAAACAACGCGCTGCCGAAGCGGCGCTTGAGTTCCTGCCGGACGGTGAGGTGATCGGCGTCGGTACCGGCTCGACCGTCAATTACTTTATTGATTGTCTTGGCGCGGCACGTCAACGCATTGCCGGAGCTGTCGCAAGCTCGGTGGCGAGCGCCGAGAAGCTGGCGGCCCAGGGTATCGAGCTGGTGGAGCTCAACAGTGTCGGCACGCTGTCGATTTACATCGACGGTGCGGACGAGGCCACGCAACATCGCCAGCTGATCAAGGGCGGCGGCGGCGCGTTGACTCGCGAGAAAATCATCGCCGCTGCCAGCCGCAAGTTCGTGTGTATTGCGGACGAGTCCAAGCTGGTCGGCCGACTCGGCACATTCCCGGTGCCGGTCGAGGTGATCCCGATGGCACGCAGTTACGTCGCGCGTCAGATCGTCGCCCTTGGCGGACGCCCCACTTACCGCGCCGGCTTTGTCACCGACAACGGCAATATCATTCTCGATATACACGGGATGGACATTCTTGATCCGACCCAGCTCGAACAGACCCTGAACAACATCGCTGGGGTGGTCAGCAACGGCCTGTTCGCAGCGCGTGGTGCGGATCTGTTGCTGATCGGCACGAGTGATGGCGTGCGACGCATAGGCTGACCTACGCCAACACCAGTGGCCATTGATGGCTTTGTGCAGATGACAAGCTAAGCCTATTGGGCAGTCTGACCACCCAAGCGACGTGCGACACTCGCGTGTAACAATCAACGATCAGTCATCCGCCCCTGGGGGTTGCCGCGCGTGCCGAGCGCGATCCATTTCAGCCAGCTCCGGCATCATCTGCCGATGTCCACATTTCCCCGAAACCAGTTGGTTGAACTGGCGCGGGCAGGGCGTGTCGCAGAACCACGTGACCGTAGCCTTGTATTCGACCTGGCCAGCGAGGCCGTTGGAGACTCTCTGTATTTGCTGGCCGGGGAGGTCAGCGCGGTTACCACCAGCGGCGTCGCCGCGATCGTCGAGTCTGACTCCCAGGCTGCCGTCTATCCGCTCAACGACGGCCGTTTCCAGTCGGTTACGGCATACGCCGATGCTGTCATCCTGTATTTGCCGTTTGACCTGATTGATCTGCTCGCAACCTGGGACCAGCTGGCAGTGGTCGAGCGCCGCGGCGGCGAACGCGATACCGGTTTTTATAGCCGCGGGATACCCCGCCGCTGGCGTCACAGTTTCTTCGCCGCGCTACGCAGCACGCCGCCGGCACATATCGAGGCGTTGATGCAAAGCTTCGAGCCACTCGCGGTGCAGGAGCGTCACGTGCTGGCTCACCAGGGCGAGGCGATTGATCATTTCTATGTCATCGATAGCGGCACTGCCCTGGCAACCCGCGAGAGTCCCGGCGACGACGGCGAATCAATAGAACTGTCGGAACTCAACGAGGGTGAGTGCTTCGGTGGCGAGGCCCTGACGTCGGTGTCCCGCAGTGCCACCACTGTGACGATGATCAGTGACGGGGTGCTGCTACGCCTGGCACAGCGGGATTTCGCACGACTTCAAGAGCCGCCGACGCTAGCCATGTTGTCGCTGTCCGCAGCCATTGAAACGATCAGCAGTGGCGCGCGCTGGCTTGACGTGCGCCAGCGTGACGAATGGCAGCACGCACACTTGCCCGGCGCCTACAACCTGCCCCTGCAGGAAATCCGCCTGCGAGTAAACGACCTGGATCCCACGCAACATTACGTTTGCTACTGCAACAGCGGCCGGCGAGCCGCGGCTGCGGCCCAAGTCCTGAACCACATGGACATTCGCGCGAGTGTCTGCGATGGCCGCTTTCTGAACATCGGCAGCTCGTAACCGCGCTGGCGTCCAAGCGGATGCAACTTCTGTTTGTTTTAGCACTCAAATGGCCCGAGTGCTAAACTTTTAGCCGTTGATCGCACGGGAGGCCATCATGTCCACAGCTCTCACCATTCCCTTGTCGCTGCAAGCCGTTGGCAACCTGAACCAACTGGTGCGCGCCGCCCATCAGGCACCCTACCTGACTGCCGACGAAGAGCACGCGCTCGCGCTGCGCCTGCACCAGCACAATGACCTTGAGGCCGCACGCCAACTGGTTACCTCGCACCTGCGTCATGTGATTCATGTCGCCCGTGGCTATAACGGTTATGGCCTGCCGCTGGCCGACCTGATTCAGGAAGGCGCAATCGGCCTGATGAAGGCGGTGCGCCGGTTCGATCCGAATCGCGGGGTGCGCCTGGTGTCGTTCGCCGTGCACTGGATTCGCGCCGAAATTCACGAATACGTCCTGCGCAACTGGAGCATCGTCAAGATCGCCACCACCAAAGCGCAGCGCAAGCTGTTCTTCAACCTGCGTCAACACAAACAGCGCCTGGGCCGGGTGAGCGAAGCACAGGCGCAGGAGATCGCCCACGAGCTCAACGTGCTGCCCCAGGACGTACTGGACATGGACGCCCGTCTGACCGACCGCCCGGTGTCCTTCGACGCCGAGCCGGACACCGATTCAAGCAGCCCGCAGGCGCCAGCACTCACCGTCGCCGACCAGCGCCTGGAACCATCGCAAGCGCTGGAAGAAGAACAATGGAACGCGCATCAGTTGCGCCGACTGCGCCAGGGATTGGCGGGCCTTGACGCCCGTAGCCGCGATATTCTGGAACAACGCTGGCTGGCCGAGGAGAAGACTGGTCTCAAGGAACTCGGCGAGAAATACGGCATATCGGCCGAGCGCATCCGGCAACTGGAAAGCCAGGCCCTAGGCCGCTTGACTCGCACGCTGCAAGCTGACGCGGCGTGACCGATGGTGATAAACGCTTCGGCTTCTTCGGCGTCGTTCGGGAAGTTGGGTGGGCGTTCCTGGGTGTACGTGATCGCGCTAATTTCGAACGGACTACCCGCTCCAGCCCGTTGCACATCGTGCTTGCCGGACTGTTGCTAACGGGGCTGCTGATCGCGGTGCTGGTCACAGCAGTGCAGTTCGCGCTCGGCGATCGTCGCGGCTCAGGATCAACCCAAACCCCACCTGGGGAGATAGTGGTCAACCAGCAGCGCGGCGAATAAGCCCATCAGATAGATGATGGAAAAGCGAAATGTTGCCGACGCGATAGCGGCGTCGTGCGTGCGGTACAGCCGCACTGCCCAGTGCATGAAACGCGCACCCAGAGCCAGTGCCGCCAGCGCATAAGGCCAACCGGCAAAGCGGGTCACGAACGGCAGCAGGCTGACCGCCAGCAGCAGCGCTGTATACAGCAGCACATGCAGACGCGTATATGCCAAACCATGGGTCACCGGAAGCATCGGAATCTTGACCCGCGCGTACTCCTCATGTCGACGAATGGCCAGCGCCCAAAAATGCGGCGGCGTCCACACAAAAACAATCAGAAACAACAACAGGGCGTTGGGATCCACCGTACCGGTAACCGCTGTCCACCCCAGCACCGGTGGCGCCGCGCCGGCGGCGCCACCGATCACGATGTTCTGCGGCGTAGCGCGCTTCAGATAGGCGGTATAGATAACCGCGTAACCAATCAGCGATGCAAATGTCAGCACTGCCGTCAGCAGATTAACCCACACCACCAGCAAGACCATGGACAGCACGGCGAGCACCCCGGCAAACACCAGGGCATCGGACGGTCTGACGCTGCCGGTCGGCAACGGTCGATTACGCGTACGGTCCATCTGCGCGTCGACTCTGGCGTCAATGACCTGATTGATCACCGCGGCCGACGAGGCGGCCAGGAAAATACCCAGGTTGCCGGCCAGAAGCGCGTTCAGCGGCACCATGCCAGGCACCGCCAGCAGCATGCCTACCACCGCCGTGAAGCAGATCAGCGCTACGACCCGCGGCTTGCACAGTTCCAGATATTCGCGCCACAGCGGCAGGCCCGGTTCGACCAGCGGTACGGATTCAGACACGTTTCGCCCCGGCGCGGTACAAAGTGTGGGTCAGCGTCAGCAGCGCCAACAACAGCAGCGCCGCGACTGCATTGTGCGCTACCGCCACCGACAAGGGCAGGTGTAACCACACATTGCTGGCTCCAAGGGTGACTTGCGCCAGGAGCAGAAGCAGGACCGCTGCTGCCACAACGCGCAGCGCGCCCGCTTCGCGGCGCATAGTCGCGATGCTCAGACCCGCAAGGTACAGCAAAGTCACCACCGCCCATGCGCGATGCATCATGTGGATTGCCACTCGGGCCGAACTATCCAGAACACCGAACTCGTAGTTCACGCCAAGACCGCGCCACAGGACGAAGCCATCGGCGAGATCCATCGGTGGCCACCACTGCCCCATACAGGTAGGGAATGTCGGGCAGGCCAGCGCCGCATAATTGGCGCTGGTCCAGCCACCGAGCGCAATCTGCAGTGCCAGCACGGCGATCCCCAGCAGCGCCAGGCGGCGCAGGAGCCGGGGCTCGGCCCGGCGCTGCGGCACGAAAGAACGGGCATTCAAATACCCCAGCCACAGCAGGCTAAGTACGCCCAGGCCACCGAGCAAATGGCCCATCACTACCACCGGCTTGAGCAGCAACGTCACCGTCCACATGCCAAGCGCGGCCTGAAAACCAATCAGCGCCAACGTTGCTGTTGCCAACATCCGCCCAGTACGCCGACGCCACGCAGACAGCGTCAAACCCAACACCGCTAGCCCCAACATGCCGGCGGCGTAGCGGTGCACCATCTCCTTCCAGGCCTTGCCGGCTTCCAGTGGCCGGTGCGCAAATGCCTCGCGGGCATGCGCAAGCTCCTGCGGGTTGTTCGGTACCGTCATGTGACCGTAACAGCCCGGCCAATCCGGACAACCCAGTCCAGCATCCGATAAACGGGTATACGCACCCAGCACCACCACCACCAGGGTCAATACGACGGCGAGCAGGTACGCCAGCGGATGGGCAGCAGCCTGGCGCTGCGATGTCCTGGCCACGGTTCTGGTCCTCAGTTGGGCACGAAACGGCGCAGCAAGTGATCGATATCCTTGCGGGCGGCGCGGCGATCGAAATCCTTGCCGTACCGCAACATGGCGAATCCATGCGGATCGACGAGCATAAAGGCGGTGCTTTGCGGCGGTGCGGCAAGCGCCAAGGCAGGCAGCAACCTGCCTTGTCCGTCCTCGACTTCGATCAAGCCAGGCTGCTCAGCCATTTGCTCGCTGCTCAGCGCCTGACCGGGTGGATGCACGTAAATCCTGACCAGGGCATCCTGAAATCGTGGCAGGGAACGCCATATCTGACGCAGATCGACGAGCGTTCCCCAACAAGCCTCGTTACAAACACCCACCACCACCACCTTCCAGCGACCGGGAACCAGTCGCGCAGCGTCTTGCGGAGCAAGCTGGACCGGTGGATCGATCAGCGAGCCCGACAGCTTGGGAGCCGGACGCCAGGTAAATCCTGCGCTGTAGTATCCCCAGGTAAAAAGCAGCGGCCCGAAGAAAAGCGCGGCCAGACCAATCAGCGCCCAGCGTCCGCGCCGGCGGGACCGCTGCGGTGCATCACTTGGTGCTGAGATTGGCATCCGTAACTCCTGTAGTTTTCAATTCCCTGGCCCGTCGCCGGCCCGCAGCCAGATACACGCCAAGTACCGCCGCTGCCAGACCAAACCATTGCACCGCATACCCATAATGCCGCTGGGGGGTCATGGCGACCACCGGCCAGTCACGCAAGAAGCCATGTGCCGACTCGGCCTCCAACCGCACCACCATCGGATGCAGATCCAGGCCAAGGGCGGCGTTCAACGCAGACGTATTGATCTCCGCGACCATCCATAGCGGCCCGAAGTGCTCAATGGCGCTACCGGACACAAAGGGGATGTCAACCGGTCGCCCCAACCTGCCGACCACGGTCACTTCACCACTGGGTGTGTCCCAATCCGCAATATCGCTGCGCCGCGGGCCGCCCGGAAGCCAGCCTCTGTCGACCAGAAAAACGCGGTCGCTGCCCGTGATCCGCAGTGGCGTAAGCACGTCGTAGCCAACCCTGCCGCCGTGCACCTGATTATCGAGCAGACCTTGCCGATCGGCGAGAAAACGTCCGCGCAGCGTCACGCGCTGCCGCTGGGCAAGCGCCGTATGCGGTCCCGCGTCTGTCAGATCAAGCGGGGGCGCTGCCGCCTGTCGCGCGTCCGCCACCAACATGCGGGCCTTGTCCCGCCCACGGGACACTTGCCAGCTTCCCAGGGCCAGCAAAATCGCCAGCGACGTGAGCACCGCCACGGTTGCGGCCCGGCTAGGCCGAAAGCCCCAGTGGTTGTCTTCAGAGCGGAGAAATGACACCAGTGCCGGCCGTTTATGAGCGCAGGGTGGAGCTAGAATGACCTATCCCCACGCGATACGAGATTCCACAGTGCTGGTCACCCTGATCATTCTTGCCATGCTCGTGGCAATCCTCTGGGCCCTTGGCTCTGCCGTTTTCGCTCTGCTGGGTCCGCGCCGCGACCCCCACCGGATGGCCCGCGCTCTGACCTGGCGAGTGGGCTTGTCGGTGACCCTGTTCCTGTTGTTGATGGGCGGGTTCGCGAGCGGGGTGTTGAAACCTCACGCCGTCGCGCCCTCAGCCCCCGCGGTTCAAAGCCAGTAAACGAACACGAACAATCCCAACCAGACCACGTCGACGAAGTGCCAGTACCAGGCAACAGCTTCAAACCCGAAATGGTGCTCCGGCGTGAAGTGCCCCTTCATGCAGCGCAGCGTGATGACGATCAGCATGATGGTACCCAGCGTCACGTGGGCACCGTGAAAACCGGTCAGCATGTAAAAGGTCGAACCATAAATGCCGGAGGCCAAGGTCAGGTTCAGCTCGTGCATGGCGTGTGCGTACTCGACAACCTGAAAGTACAGAAAAGCTGCACCCAGCAAAACGGTAGCCCACATCCCCAGCACGAGTTGAATGCGGTTGTTTTTAAGCAGGCCCCAATGCGCAATGGTGATGGTCACGCCACTGCTCAGCAGAATGGCGGTGTTGAGCGCGGGCACACCCCAGGCCGACACAATTCCACTGGGAATATCAAAGCCTTCGGCCTTGGGTGGATTCAGCAAGGGCCAGGTCGCCTCGAAGTTGGGCCACAGAAAGCTGTGTGAAAGCGCCTTCATGACGTCGCCTTCACCGCCCAGCCAAGGCACCGAGAACTGACGGGCCCATAACAGGGTGCCGAAAAACGCGGCAAAGAAAAATACTTCCGAGACGATGAACCAGGCCATCCCCCAGCGGTAGGACCGGTCCACCTGCTCATTGTTCTGGCCGGTCTGATTCTCTCGAATCACGTCGCCGAACCAGCCAAAAACCATCACGATCAGCAAGGCCAGGCCCGCCAGCAGCACGAACTTACCGATGCTGTGATCATGCAGCCAGTTAACACCGCCAAGAACCATGGTGGTCAGCGCGACCGATCCCACAATCGGCCAGCGCGCGTGTGCCGGTATGTAATAGCCACCGTGTGCTTGAGCCATCGTCTTCGTCTCCCGAATGCTAGGGTCGAATTTTATTGATGCGAATAGGAAAGATCACCGATCAACCCCCGGTCTTGGCATGGCCGGAGTGATCACCGTGTTCGCCTTTGTGCAGATCAAAGAAGGTGTAGGACAAGGTCACCGTATTGATGTCTTCTGCCAAAGACCGATCAACGCGAAACCTCACCTTCATATTCTTCTGTTCACCTGCTTCGAGCTTCTGCTCGGTGAAGCAGAAACACTCGATCTTCTGAAAATGCTTGGCAGCTTGACCGGGCGCCACGCTGGGCACCGCCTGGCCGGTCACCGCATAACCGGCGCGGTTATGCGCGACGTAACTGGTCTCGGCCATCTCGCCTAAGCGCACCTTCATCCGGCTTGCCACCGGCCTGAAATCCCAGGGCAATTCGGCGTTGACGTTGCCAACGAATTCCACCGTTACCTCGCGTCCTGTGGGCCCGGCCTCACTGGGCGCAGTCGAACTCGCGCCTGAGGTAAGGGCAACGGACTTGCCGTTGATACCCGCCACCTCACACAAAACGTTGTACAAGGGCACCAGCGCGAAACCGAATCCGAACATCACGCCAACCGCCAACAACAGGCGGCGTACCGTGCGCCCTACGGATGCGGAACGATTTGTATCCGGCATGGCGCTAGGCCGACTGGATGTAGATGGTGATGGCGTAAACAGCCAACACCACCAGGACCAACGTCAGCAGCAACTTACGGCTCGGACGTCGCCGGTTCTGGGCGCCAGTGGGCGACATGGTTAGTGAATTTCCGGCGCCGTAGCGAAGGTGTGGTAAGGCGCCGGAGACGGCACGGTCCACTCAAGCCCGTGGGAACCTTCCCATACCCGGTCCGTCGCCTTGGCGCCGCCGCGTATGGTCTTGACGACGATGTAAACAAACAGCAACTGCGACAGACCAAACACAAAGCCACCGATACTGATGATGCGGTTGAAGTCCGCGAACTGCAAAGCATAATCAGGGATACGGCGCGGCATACCCGCAAGACCCACAAAGTGCATGGGAAAGAACAGCACATTGATGGAAATCGCCGACATCCAGAAATGCAGCTTTCCGAGGCGCTCGTCGTACATGTGGCCAGTCCACTTCGGCAGCCAATAATAGGTGCCCGCCATCAAACCGAAGATAGCGCCTGGCACCAGAACATAATGGAAATGCGCCACCACGAAATACGTGTCGTGGTATTGCATGTCCGCCGGTGCGATGGCCAGCATCAGGCCGGAGAATCCGCCGATGGTAAACAGGAATACGAAGGCAATGGCAAACAGCATCGGCGTTTCAAACGTGATGGAGCCACGCCACATGGTAGCCACCCAGTTGAATACCTTCACACCGGTCGGCACCGCGATCAGCATGGTGGCGTACATGAAGTACAACTCTCCGGCCACCGGCATGCCGGTGGTGAACATGTGATGCGCCCAGACAATAAATGACAAGAAGGCGATCGAGGATATGGCATACACCATCGAGGCATAGCCAAATATCTGCTTGCGTGAAAACGTTGGAATGATTTCCGATACCACGCCGAATGCCGGCAGAATCATGATGTAGACCTCGGGATGCCCGAAGAACCAGAACACATGCTGGAACAGCACCGGGTCGCCCCCACCCGCGGCGCTGAAAAAGCTGGTCCCGAAGTGACGATCCGTCAGCATCATGGTGACGGTACCGGCGAGCACCGGCATCACGGCAATCAGAAGAAACGCCGTGACCAACCAGGTCCACGCGAACAGCGGCATCTTCATCAAGGTCATGCCCGGCGCGCGCATATTCAGCACCGTGGCGATGACATTGATGGCACCCATGATCGAGGACATGCCCATCAAGTGGACCGAAAAAATAAAGATATCCGTAGTGCTGGGGGCGAAGGTGGTCGACAGGGGCGCATAAAAGGTCCAGCCGAAGGCTGGCGCGCCGCCGTTCAGAAACCAGGTACTCATCAGCAACGAGAATGCGAAAGGCAGCAGCCAGAAGCTCCAGTTGTTCATCCGCGGCAGCGCCATGTCGGGGGCGCCGACCATCATCGGAAGCATCCAGTTCGCAAAACCGGTCCAGGCCGGCATCACGGCGCCGAACACCATGATCAGGCCGTGCATGGTGGTCAGCTGGTTGAAGAACTGGGGCTCCATCAGTTGCAGGCCCGGCTGGAACAGCTCCAGGCGGATGAGCATGGCCAGCGAACCGCCGGTCAGGAACATGATCAACGCCAGCCACAGATACAGGGTGCCGATGTCCTTGTGGTTGGTGGTAAACAGCCACCGGGACAGTCCACGCGCGGGACCGTGATGGTGTTCGATTTCGTGAGCCAGGCTGGACATGGCGAATCTCCGGACCTTAAGTCTTTAGGGTTGGCGTGATGGTTTGCGCAGGATTGCGGTTCAGCGCGCTGCTTTGATCTGGGCGGGCTGGACGTAATCACCGGTGGTATTGCCGAACGAGTTACGTTCGTAGCTGATGACGGCCGCCAGATCCACGTCGTTCAGCTGCGCCCCGAACGCCTGCATGCCGGTACCCGGCTTGCCGTGCAAAACAATGTCCATGTGGCCTTCGACCGGCCCCGTGACCAGGGGACTGCCCACCAGCGACGGGAATGCCGGCGGAATTCCCTGGCCGTTCGGCTGGTGACAGGCAACACAGTAGGTACCGTAGACCGCCTTGCCGCGCTCCATCAGCTCTTCCGAGGTCCACTCCCGGTCCGCGCCACTGAGCGCGGCCTCCGCCTCGGCCTTCTTGCCCGCCAACCAGGCCTCGTAGTCCTCGGGCGTCTTGGCCTCCACCACGACTGGCATGAAACCGTGGTCCTTGCCGCACAACTCGGTGCACTGGCCGCGGTAAATGCCGGGCTGCGGAACATTGGTCCAGGCGTCGTTGATGAACCCGGGAATCGCATCCTGCTTCCAGCCAAAGGCCGGCACCCACCAGGAATGGATCACATCGGCTGACGTGATGACAAACCGCACCTTGGTATTGACCGGAATGACCAGCGGTTCGTCCACCTCCAGCAGGTAGTTCTCAACCGAACTGGGGTCACCCTTGATGGCATCGCGGCTGCTGGTCGCCAGGTTGCTGAAAAAACTGACTCCCTGATCAAGGTAGTCATACTGCCAGCGCCACTGGTAACCGGTGACCTTGATGGTGAGTCCTGGATCGGATGCGTCTTCCAGTTCAATCAGCGCGATCGTGGCCGGCGTGGCCATGGCTATCAGAATGATGAACGGAATGATGGTCCACACCACCTCGACCGTGGTGTTGTCGTGAAAATTGGCCGCCACCGCGCCACGTGACTTCCGAAACGCGAACAGCGAATAGAACATGGCGCCGAACACCACCACCCCGATGGCCACACACACCCACAGCGAGATCATGTGCAGATCAAACGCACGGTGACTCAGATCCGTGGCGCCACGCATCAGGTTCATTTCATATTCGGCGAGCACCGGTTGGGCGACCATCCCGCCCAGCAACAGCCCCAGAATGCGCCACCCAGAGCGCTTGCGTTGTTGTCCGATCTTCAAAGACCTATCTCCCTGTTCAATCCGGTATTCAGCGGTAAGACCGGTGACTCAGCACAACTCGGCTGACCGAGCAAAAGGCCAAGCTCGCCCGCCAGTTGGCGGCGCTCGGCATCGACGAGGAACGCCCCGATTTCAATGTAACGCCCATGCGAACCCAGCAGTAGCTGGCTTCGCCCTCCCCCATTTGCGGCCGCCCGCCAGCGCAGCTGCGCCCATGCACGCGTGAAGTCGACCTGCGATCGCTGGTGCGCACCGCCGCGCAGCACGCTGACCTGGGCCTCACGCACCAGAATAAGCTCGCGCTGGTAAGTCGCCCGCGAACAAAAATAAAGTCCCGCGCCCAGCGCTAAAAGCTCCAGTCCGCTGAACGGCGCGACCCACCACAAACCCTGAGCGGCAAACAACAGCGCAATCGAACCGCCGAGCACCACCATGACCGCAAAAAAACGCTGAGTTTCCGGCCAGGACCGGGACCGGTTCGGACACAGCTCATAGCGCCAAGTCCCATCGCGTGCCTGCTGCTTGTGCAGCGCCACCACCACCTCCTGTTGCCCCGGGTGGCCGGGTCCCGCGTCCTTGCCCGAACTGCGACGCCAGCCTGCGACAAAAAACCGCGCGAATACTACCTTTTACAGCCCCTTCCTGACAAGGCGAATGGCGCCCACGCAGCAGCTTCTTGACCAGCGTCAATCAATATCCTGCACCGGCACACGCAGATGTCGCACCAGATCAATGGGCTCGGCCCGAGGTGCATATGGCAGCAGGCCCCAACACGGCCCCGGCAGCAGTTGCTGCAGCGCCTGGAGGTTGTCATCGCGACGCTCGAACTGCGGGTCCACGGCGCAGCCCACCCAGCCTGCCAGGGACGCGCCTGTACGGCATATATCGCGTGCACTCAACACGGCGTGGTTAAGACAGCCCAGACGCAGACCAACCACCAGCAGCACCGGCAGACCAAGACAGCTGGCCAGATCGGCCACCGCGCCATCCTCGCCCAGCGGCACCTGCCAGCCACCGACGGCCTCCACCACGACGCAGTCCGAGCGTGCCGCGAGCACGCCAAAAGCCCGCTCAATCACGGAAAATCGAATGGCCACGTCCGCCTCGGCAGCCGCCAGATGCGGCGCGATCGGCGGCACAAACGCGTACGGATTCACGGCTTCGTACGGCAGATCAAGACCACTCGCCGACAGCAGCGCCAGCGCATCGGCATTGCGTAGCCCGGTGGGCGTTGAGTCACACCCACTCGCCACCGGTTTCATGCCCGCCACGCGCCGCCCCTGGGCACGCAGCGTGGCGATCAGGGCTGTTGCGAACCAGGTTTTGCCGACGCCGGTGTCGGTGCCGGTCACAAAAAATCCGCGGCTCACGTCAAACCGCGCCGCACGGGATGGAAGGTCAGCGTCTGCTCGCCCTCGGCTGCGCGGCGGCGCACTTGCAGCGGCTTCCAGGCGTGGGCGTACACCACCTCGTAGCTGGCCGGCAAAAACCCATCCACGCGAAACGCCTCGTAAGCCGCGGCCAGGGCCGCCCAGGCGCTCTTGCCGATGGGCCGGGCCGGCCGACCGGCAGTCGCGTTGCGGGAGCCCGAACGCCTGAGGTCGGTCGCCAGTGTGGCGATATCCGAATACGTCAGACGGAAGTGCTCCACATCGAGTACCGGACTCTCAAAGCCGCTGCGAACCAACGCATCGCCGACATCGTGCATGTCGATGAACGCGTTGACGTGGGTACGACCGTCCACTTGCCCCCATGCGTGGCGCAGTTCCTTGAGCGTGTCCGGCCCCAGACTGCTGAACATCAACAGTCCACCGGGGCGCAGCACCCGCCAGGCCTCCGCCAGTGCCTGCCCAAGATCGTTACACCACGGCAAGGCGAGACTGCTGAACACCAGATCGACGCCGTCCGCCGCCAGCGGCAAGGCCTCGGCATCCGCGCACACGAAGCGCTGCGCTGAAAACCAGCGCCGCCGCCGCCGGGCCAGTTGCAGCATGGCGGGAGCCAGATCAAGCGCCAGCACCTGCGCGCGTTTGTAGCGAGCCAGCAAACTGCGGCCTGCGGCGCCCGGGCCACAGCCAAGATCCACAATCACCCCCGGCGCGACCGTGATCAGATCGAGCCGCTCCAGGCAATGCGCCTCGACCGTGCGCTGCAAGACTGCCACGGCCTCATAGTGCGGCGCGGCGCGATTGAAGGCGCCGCGCACAAGGCGCTTGTCGAGCCGAAACTGGGCCGCGGTGTCGTTGTTCATGCTCAGGGCCGTGCGCGACGCTCGACACGTCCCATCAACCTCGCCCCGGCATGCTTTCCAGAGCCAGCAACAAACGGTCGACCTGCGCCTCGTCGTGGGCGGCGCTGAGCACGATGCGCAGGCGCGCCGTGCCCGCCGGCACGGTTGGCGGTCGCACCGCCGGCACCAGCAGGCCATGGGCCCGCAAATGCTCGCTCCAGGCCAGTGCCCGTTCGGCGCTGCCAGCGAGCAGCGGCTGGATGGGCGTGCTGGACGCCAACAACGGCAGGCCGAGTTGCCGCGCTCCCCGGCAAAAACGCGCGATCAACGACGTCAACTTGTCGCGCCGCCAGGATTCCTCGCGCGCCAGGCGCAGCGCCACCCGTGCCGCCTCGGCCAAGGCCGGTGGCATGGCCGTTGTGTAGATATAACTACGCGCCTGCTGGATCAGGGTCTCGATCAGCGCTTCACTGCCAGCCACAAAGGCGCCAAAGCACCCCAGCGCCTTGCCCAGCGTACCCATCAGCACCGGCAGTGCATCGACATCGAGCTTGAACAACTCGGCACTGCCGCCGCCGTGCGCGCCGAGCACGCCAAAGCCGTGTGCATCATCCGCCAACAGCCAGGCGCCATGCCGGGCCGCCAGGGCTGACAACTGAGGCAAGGGTGCAATATCGCCGTCCATGCTGAACACGGCGTCAGTGACGATCAGCCGCCGGGCCGCCTCACTGCCCTGAAGCAAGCGCTCCAGACCTGGCAAATCGACATGCGCATAACGTTCCACGCGGGCCCGACTCAGGCGTGCCGCATCAATCAGGGACGCATGGTTCAGATCATCCGAGAACACCACCGCGTCGCGGTCCAACAAGGCCCCGAGTACGCCAAGGTTGGCCATGTAGCCGGTCGAAAACAACAGCGCTCGCGGGCGACCGACAGCCGCGGCCAATTCCTCTTCCAGCGCGTGGTGGGCATGGCTGTGTCCGGCCAGCAGGTGCGAGGCACCGGCGCCGACACCCCAGCGCTCGGCGCCACGCGCCAGGGCCGCCGCCAGGGCCGGATGGTTGGCCAGACCCAGGTAGTCGTTGCTGCAGAACGTCAGCAGGTCCGCATCGGCGAACTGGCGCTGCGGCTGCTGCGCCGAACACGCCAGCTGGCGGCGACGATAAAGCTGGGCCGCCTCGCGCGCCGCGAGCCCAGCGTGCAGATCGAAGCTCACCCGCTGGCGGCGACTGGCGCGGCGCGATCGGCCGTCCTGACACCAGCGCTGCGCTGCTCCGGCTCGGCCGGCGTGAGGCCCAGTCGCCCGAACAGCGCCCGGTCGCGCTCGGCGGCGGGGTTATCGGTAGTCAACAGCTTGTCACCGTAGAAAATGGAATTAGCCCCGGCGAGGAAACACAAGGCCTGCAGGGCATCGTCCATACCCTCACGACCGGCCGACAAACGCACCACCGAAGCCGGCATGACCACGCGCGCCACGGCAATAGTGCGCACAAACTCGAACGGATCGAGCCCGGCAGTACCCGCCAATGGGGTGCCGGCCACCTGTACCAGGTAGTTGATCGGCACGCTTTGCGGATGCTGAGGCAAATTGGCCAGTGCCTGCAACAGGCCGACCCGATCCTGGCGGGCCTCACCCATGCCGACGATGCCGCCGCTGCACACATTGACGCCAGCGGCGCGCACCTGCTCCAGGGTATCCAGGCGGTCCTGGTATGTCCGTGTGGTGATGACCTGGCCGTAGTATTCGGGCGAGGTGTCGAGGTTGTGGTTGTAGTAATCGAGGCCGGCTGACTTGAGGCGTTCCGGCTGGTCGCCGTGCAGCATGCCCAGGGTCACGCAGGTTTCCAGTCCCAGGGCTTTCACCTCGCGCACCATATCGAGAACATGCACGAAGTCCTTCTCGCGCGGGTTACGCCATGCCGCGCCCATGCAGAAGCGGCTGGCACCGGCATCCCGCGCGGCGCGGGCGGCCGTCACCACCGCCTCCAGTGCCATGAGTGGTTCGTGTTTCAGCTCCGTATCGTGGCGCGCACTTTGCGGGCAATAGCCACAATCCTCCGGGCAGGCACCGGTCTTGATACTCAGCAGCGTGCTCACCTGTACCGCATTGGGGTCGAAATACCGGCGGTGGATAGTCTGGGCACGGTGAATCAAATCGTTGAACGGCAGGTCGAACAAGGCACCTATGTCGGCGCGACTCCAGTCATGTCGAATGTCGGTCAAGGCGGTCTCCGGCGATCGGGAACGGGTTTATGCTGCGCGCAGCTTAACCGGCGAAAGAGGCTTGTCAACCGGTCATGCATTCCCAGGTTAACAAGACTGCCGAGCGTATCCTCGACTGGCTTTTACCGCCAAGTTGCACGCTGTGCGGCGGCCGGGGCGAATTTGGCCTGCCACTGTGTACCGGCTGCTGGCAGGATTTGCCACGCCTGAAGCATGCCTGCCGGCGCTGCGCGGAACCCTTGCCTCAGGATGGCCTGTGCGGGCGTTGCCTGCGCCGCGCGCCACCACAGGACCTTGCTCATGGCGCTTTCCTTTATGCCGACCCGGTAGACCGTCTGGTGCAGCGCCTCAAGTTCGGCGGCCGTTTGGGCACCGCGCGCCTGGCAGGCGCCCTGCTGGCCGCGGTCGCCCGCTCGGCACAGTGGGAACGACCGCAGTTGCTCATACCGGTGCCCCTGCACCGCGCCCGACTGCGCCAGCGCGGCTACGACCAGGCACAGGCCATTGCCGCGGAGTGCGGCCGGCGCCTTAGCATCCCGATGGACAGCCGCGCCTGCCAGCGAAAATCCGCCACGGCGCCACAACCCGGTCTTTCGCGCGCCGAGCGACGACGTAACCTGCGCGGTGCCTTTGTCGTGGCCAACCCACCAGAGGCTCGGCACGTGGCCGTGATTGACGACGTCATGACCACTGGCGCCACCGCGGGCGAACTGGCGGCGGCGCTCAAACGCGGCGGCGTGGAGCGAGTGGATGTGTGGGCGCTGTGCCGGGCCGGACCGGATCGCTGACGTCGCCGCCAGTCACCAGCTCATTTGCCCAACCAGTTCCCGCACGTTATCCAGGCTTTGGCTGCGCAGATACTGCGCAATGCCGGCGTTGATCGCGGAACAGATCAACGGATCATAGAACAGCGCCGTGCCCACCCCCACCGCGCTGGCGCCGGCCAGCAGGAACTCAAGCGCGTCCTGGGCTGAATTCACCCCACCCTGGCCAATGATGGGCACGCCATGCGGCGCTGCCACCTCGTAAACCTGGCGCACCTTAAGCAACGCGATCGGTTTGATGGCGGGACCGGACAGGCCACCCTGGCGGTTACCCAGTACCGGCTGACGCCGATCCAGGTCCACGGCCATGCCTTGCACGGTATTGATGGCGGCGAACGCGTCGGTACCTGCCTCGACACAACGGCGGGCGTTCTCGGCAATGTCCGTCTGATTCGGCGACAGCTTGGTGATCAATGGTTTTCCCGTCGCCGCCCGGCAGGCCGCCACGACCCGCGCCGACATGTCAGGGTCGTTGCCAAACTGCACCCCGCCGGCCTTGACGTTGGGACAGGAAATATTCAGCTCGATCGCCGCTACCGGCGAGTCGTCGAAGATGCGCGTAACCTCGACGTACTCCTCGATGGTGGCGCCCGAGACATTGGCGACGAACAGCGTTTCCGACAAATCCAGTCGCGGCAGAATGTCCCTGACCACCGCCCGCGCGCCCGGATTCTGCAAACCGATGGCGTTCAGCATGCCAGCGGGGGTCTCGGCCAGCCGATGCAGCGGATTGCCCAGACGCGGCTCAAGCGTCGTGCCCTTGAGCACCAGCATCCCCGCGTCGGCGTTGGAAAAACCGGCCACCCGGGTATATTCCTGCCCAAACCCGACGCAGCCGGACAACAGCACCAGCGGTGTCTTGAGGACAAGACCGCACAACTCGGTGCGCAGCAGCTGGGCATCGCTCGAGGTCAGCATTGCATGTTCCACATCATTCTCTATTCACCGCAAATTGCGCCCAACACCGGCAACATCATAAGGCTGTGTGCCAACACCGGCGCCGCGCTGCACTTGATCGAGCCGCTCGGCTTCGAACCGGACGATGTGCGCCTGCGCCGTGCCGGACTCGATTACCACGAATATGCGACGGTACGGCGCCACGCCACTGTTGCCGACTGCCTGCTGACCCTGCCAGGGCACCGACTGTGGGCATTCAGTACCAAAGGGCAGCGGCTGTACAGCGACGCCACCTTTGAGCCTGGCGATGCGCTGATGTTCGGCCCCGAGACCACCGGCCTGCCGTCGGCGGTACTGGACACCTTGCCGCCCGAGCACGTGCTTTGCCTGCCCATGCGGCCAGGCAACCGCAGCCTCAATCTATCGAATGCGGTGGCAGTGGCGACATTCGAGGCCTGGCGCCAACAGGCCTACGTCGGGGCTGAGCGGCCACGGTGCTTGACGCAAGCCAGCTAAGCCTCCATCGTCTGGCACCCGTACTGATAACCACTCCTCGTCCGTGCAACTGCGCTGCCCTGCCTGTTCCAGCTCTGATCTTCGACCCGCTTCCGCGCACCCGGGCGACACCTGGACTCAGCGCAAGCTGAGCCGCGCCTACCGCTGCCGCAAATGCGGGCGACGCAGTTGGCGCCTGGACCGCTTTCTGCTGGGGCTGATGCTCGCCTCGATACTCGTACTGGCGACACCGCTGCTTGTCATTGCCTATCACCTGATGTGGGGCAACGATCGTACGCAACCGGCACAGACATTCAAGAACGCCACCACCGAACTGCAACAAAAAGCCAACACGGGCGACACCTCGGCACAGATCGAACTGGCCCGACAATACACCGAGGGTGATGGCGTGCTGGCGAATGCCAGGCAAGCGAGCCGCTGGTATGCACAGGCCGCCGCCGCCGGAGACCGCGAAGGCCAGTATCGTTTCGGTATGGCGCTGCTTGAGGGCAGTGGCGTCGTGCAGGATTACCGCGCGGCGCTGAACTGGCTGAAACTGGCCGCCGACAAGCACCATGCGCGTGCCCAGTTCGCTCTGGGCCAGATGTACTACGAGGGTCTGGGCACACCCATCGACAAAATCGCCGCCTATGTCTGGCTGAGTCTTGCCGCCGCCCAGGGGCTGGACGATGCCACGCGGCTGCGCGATCAGGTTTTAAACCAGATTCCGGCAGATCGGATCATGGATGCCCAGGAGCGAGCACGAGAACTGCACGCCCGCCTCAGCGCCGACGCCGGTACCGAAACACCGCACGCCGGCCACACAGGACCAAAGCCCAAGCCGTGAGCGGCCGCTTGGCGGTTCAGTCGCTGTGAGGGGGATCAACACCGGTTCAGACACGTATGGACCGGATACCGACGGCCTGGCTACAGCTCCGCCGAGGGCTCGCGCGCCAGCAAGTCGCGCACCGCCTGCAACACGTCGCGATCCTCGTACAACACACGGTAAACCTCATCACAAATGGGCATCGGCACGTCAAGATGCGTCGCCAGACGCTGCACGGCGCGCGCGGTGAGCACGCCTTCCGCCACCTGACCGAGGGCGGCGACCGCTTGTTGCAAACTCTTGCCAGACGCCAGCGCCAGGCCGACACGGCGGTTACGCGACTGGTCGTCGGTGCAGGTCAGCACCAGGTCGCCGACGCCACTGAGGCCCAGGAACGTGTCCCGACGCCCCCCGAGTGCCACGCCCAGGCGCTGTACTTCGGCCAGCCCGCGAGTAATCAGGGCTGCCCGTGCATTGGCACCAAACCCCAGGCCATCGGCGATCCCCGCTGCAATCGCCAGCACGTTTTTGACCGCGCCACCGACCTGCACGCCCACCAGATCATCGCTGCGATAAGCCCGCAAGGTGCCCCCATGCAGGCAATCCACCCAGAAATCCGCCGCTGCCGCGTGCGACGACGCCACCGTCAGCGCCGTCGGCTGGCCGAGTGCCACCTCGCCCGCAAAACTGGGGCCGGAAATCGCCACGCAGACCACCCGCGACCCAAGCTCCTCGGCCGCGACCTGATGCAACAGCTTGCCGCTGGTCTGTTCAAACCCCTTGGTCGCCCAGGCCAGCTGGGGTAGCGGAAGCAGTCCCCGCAAGCTGCGGGCCAGCTCACGAAACGCGGCGCTCGGCACCACCACCAGCACTCCATCGACGGCTTGCAGCGCCACGCCAAGATCGGCGGTAGCCGTCAGTGACGGCGGCAGCACGATGTCGGGTAGAAACCTGGCGTTGACGCGCAGCGCGGTCATCGCTGCGGCATCGTCGGCCTGACGGGTCCACAGCCGGACCGCGTGCCCGGCACGGGCCAGGGCAATGGCCAGTGCGGTGCCCCAGGAACCTGCCCCAAGCACGGCCAGGGTCTGGTTCATGGCGGTGACCCGATCGACTTCAGTGCTTGACCTCGGCGGCGCTCTGCGACCCCTGCTCGCGTTGCAGATGTTGCTGGTATAGCGCCTCGAAGTTGACCGGCGACAGCAGCAACGGCGGGAACCCGCCCGCCACGGTGACATCCGACACCACCTGCCGAGCATAGGGGAACAATACATTCGGGCAGGTGACACCCAGCACCCAGCCCATCTGCTCGGCCGCCACGCCCTCAATATGAAACAGCCCCGCCTGCTGCACTTCAACCAGGAACACGGTCTCCTCACCGCTGCGCACGGTGGCCGTCACATTAACCACCACCTCATGCATGTTCTCGGACACCAGCGTGGCGCCCGCGCCAAGCTGCATGTCGATCTGTGGCTGCGTTTCGGTCTCGAAAACCTGCGGCGCCTTGGGTGACTCGAAGGACATATCCTTCACGTAGATGCGGCGGATGTGGAACTGCGGCGATGGCGCGGCGGCGGTCTGGTCGGTCATAAACGGTTTCCTCGGTGTGAAATACGGGTTCAGGTGTCCGGGCCGGCGAGCAGTGCATCCAGCCGACCGGCGCGATCCAGAGCGGCCAGATCGTCGTATCCGCCGACGTGCTGCTCGCCGATGAAAATCTGTGGCACGGTCCGCCGACCACTGCGCCGCTCCATATCGGCGCGTTGCGCCACGTCCAGGTCGACCGGGATTTCCTGATACGCGACGCCCTTGTCCTCAAGCAAGCGTTTGGCCATGGCGCAATAGCCGCAAAGCGCGCCAGTGTAGATGGTTACCATGCAAACGGACTCCGCTACGGGGACTGTGACAGCGCTGTCATTTCACCTGCGGCAGCTGTGCATCCACCCATCCGGGCATGCCGCCTTTGAGATGATGCACCGGTTCAAAGCCGAGTCCGCGTAACAACCTTGCGGGGCCAATGACTGATTGACGGGGCCCCGTAATCAACAGCACCGTGCCAATCTTGCCCTTGCGCTGTTTTCCGGCCCAGCCGGGGAGCGCCTCGGGCACAACATTGACGGCCTTGGCGATATGACCGGCAGCGAATTCGCTGGCTGGACGCAGATCAATCACGCTCGCACCGTCGTTCATCAGCCGCACCGCGTCGCCGGGCAGGGTGGTCGAGTAACCGAAGAACCGATCCGCATAAAACGTGAGCCAAAGCAGACTCGCGACCACCCCGAAGGCGGCGAACAGTTCAATGTTGGCAATAACAAACGCCATGGCAACCGAGCCAGTTAAGAGATGAAGAGCTGAACGCTGGGACCAGCGCAGGCGAGAGTTTACTATGCGCGGTCCGCGAAACACCTCCAATCCCCGACCGGCGCTGTGCCTCCGCTGCCCAAACTTCTTCGTTCCGCCAGTCTGTGCCTGCTGATCGCGATCAGCGTTGCTCCGCAGGCGCTGGCGCAGGACACCGCGCAGGCGAAGTCCAGGCTGGAGCAGCTGGGCAGCGATCTGGGCCAGGCGCTGCGGGCGCTACGCCAGCGCCTGACGCAACGCGACAGCCTGCGCGAACGCCTGACGCAAGCCGACAAGCAGGTGGCGCAGATCAACTCACAGCTGCTAAGCACACAGCGGCAGGCCACCGCCCTGGAACAGGCTCTCGCCAGCCTGCGCGCCGAACAGGCCAAGGCTCGCGCCGAGATTGAACGTCAGCGGCGAATACTCGGGCGCAGCCTTGCGCTCGCCGCGCGCAACGGAACCAGCGATCGACTCAAACTGCTGTTGCAGCAGCAGGATCCGGCCAAGCTGGCGCGCCAGTTGCGCTACCAGCGCTACCTCGCCGATGCGCAAACGGCCCGTTTGACCAGCCTGCGCGAGCAGCTGGATGCATTCGAGGCGCGCGAGAGCCGAATCATCGCCGACGCCGAGGTGCTCAGCGCTAGCCACGCACAGCTGGACCAGCAGCGCCGGGAACTCGAACGCCTGCGTGCCGAGCGAAAAACGCTACTGGCTCAGGCGGAGCAGGACGTTTCCAGCGGCGAGCAGCGCGTGAAACGCCTCCAGCAGGACCAACGCGAACTGAAAACGCTGCTGGCCAACATTGCGCGCCGCCAGGCACAACAACGTGCCGCAAAACCGGCCCCTACGCCCCCGACAAGCGCAGCACGAAAAGCGGACCCGAAAAAGTCGCAGCCGCCCGGACCCCTGGTCAACGCCAGGCCGACACCCAGCCTGCCGGGCCAACGTTTTTCCGCCCGGCGCAGCCATTTGCCGTGGCCGCTGAGCGGTCGCCTGACGGCCCGTTTCGGCACCCCGCGCGAGAGCGGCCGGATGCGTTGGGAAGGCGTGGTCATCAGCGCCAAGCCAGGCGCCACGGTGCGCACGATTCACACCGGCAAGGTGGTTTACGCGGATGTGCTGGGCGGTTACGGCCTGCTGGTGATTGTTGACCACGGCGAGGGCTACCTGAGCCTGTATGGCCAGAACGACGCCGTCCTGAAGCGCCCAGGCCAACGCGTGTCAGCGGGTGAAGCGATCGCCCAGGTCGGCGACCGCGGCAGCGCCAGCGGCCTCTATTTCGAAATCCGCCACCAGGGAAAACCCGTCAACCCGTCCATCTGGTGCGGCAGCTAGATCGAAGATATCTGCCCGGGCCGCTCCCGGACGTCCCAGGCCGCCAACGCCTGAAAGTGTGGCAATGGATTTCTGCGACTGGGCACGGCAGACGCCGCGGGTGGCGGAGCCCCCGCGCCGCGCCGGACATAAACCGGTCCGCAGCGGCCCCAACCGACCACTAACCCAGCCAGTCTCGCGGCTGCAGGTACTTTTCGGTCAACGCCGCCTCTGGCGTGCCGGGTTCGGCCTGCCAGTTGTAGCGCCAGGCGGCCAGCGCCGGCATCGACACGAGAATCGACTCCGCCCGGCCGCCGCTTTGAATCCCGAAGCGCGTACCGCGATCGTGCAGCAGGTTGAATTCCACGTAACGACCGCGGCGGTAGAGCTGAAAATCACGCTCGCGGGGTCCGAACGGCATGTTCTTGCGCCGCGTCAGCAGCGGCTGGTATGCCCGCATGTAGTGCTCGCCGACGCTACGCATGAAGGCAAAGGCCTGATCGAAACCACCGCTGTCGTAGTCATCAAAGAATAGGCCCCCAATGCCGCGCTGCTCGGCGCGGTGGGGGTTGCAGAAATACTCGTCGCACCAGCGCTTCAGGCGGGGGTAAAGGCCGTCGCCGAACGCAGCGCAGGCGGCCTGAGCCTGGCGGTGCCAGAACTGACAATCCTCGTCAAAACCATAATAGGGCGTCAGATCGAAACCCCCGCCGAACCACCACACCGGCGCCGCATCCGGGCGCTGCGCCACGAACAGCCGCACATTGGCGTGCGACGTGGGCACGTAAGGGTTCTGCGGATGAATCACCAATGACACCCCCAGCGCCTCGAAGCGGCAACCGGCGACATCGGGATGTCGCGCACTCGCGGTGCCGGGCAGGGCTGTGCCCTGCACGTGCGAGAAATTGACCGCGCCGCGTTCTATTACGGCGCTGGCTTCCAGCACCCGGGTGCGCCCGCCACCGCCGCCATGGTGCTGCCAGGGATCCTCGACGAACCGGCCCTCGCCGTCCTCGGCCTCCAGCATGGCGCAGATCCGGTCCTGCAAGTCGGTCAGGTAGGCGGCTACTGCCGGCACATCAACGCTGCCCATGGCCAGTCCTCCGCGTCGCCTGACGGCGGCTGCGCCGCATCAGGGTTGTTGCTCCTGAGCCTGCTCGCGCGCCACGGCCCGGTAGCCAATGTCCCGCCGATACAGCGCCCCGGCCCAGGCGACCTGCCCGACCACCCGATACGCCAGGCGCTGCGCCTGCGCCACGCTGTCACCCAGCGCCGTGACGCACACCACGCGCCCGCCGGCCGTCACGATCTGCCCATCCTGCACCGCCGTGCCGGCGTGGAATACCTTGCTGTCCGGCGGCTCGACCACCGGCAGGGCCGGGATGGGTGTTCCTTTGGCGTACTCGCCCGGATAGCCCTCGGCCGCCAGCACCACGCCCAGCGCCGGGCGCGGATCCCAGTCGGCGTGGACCTGATCCAGCCGGCCATCGAGCGCCGCCTCGATCAGCTCCACCAGGTCCGAGCGCAGGCGCACCAGGATCGGCTGGGTCTCCGGATCACCCAGGCGGCAATTGAACTCCAGCACCCGCGGCGCGCCGTTGACGTCGATCATGACCCCGGCGTACAGAAAACCGGTATAGGGCGTGCCGTCGGCGATCAGCGCCGCGACCGTGGGCCCGATCACCTGCGCCATGATGCGGGCGTGGATGTCCGGCGTGACCACCGGCGCCGGCGAATACGCGCCCATGCCGCCGGTGTTCGGGCCCAGGTCGCCGTCGTCACGCGCCTTGTGGTCCTGCGAGGTGGCCAGCGGCAGGATGTGGCCACCGTCGACCATCACGATGAAACTGGCCTCCTCGCCGACCAGGAAATCCTCCACCACCACCCGCGCCCCGGCGCTGCCAAATGTCCCCTCGCCCAGCATGGCACGCAGGGCGGCCTCGGCCTCCTCGCGCCGGTGGGCGATCACCACGCCCTTGCCGGCCGCCAGACCATCGGCCTTGATCACCATCGGCAGCGGGCGCGCCCGCACGTGCCCCAACGCGGCGGCGAGCTCGTCGAAAGTCGCGTAGGCGGCGGTCGGGATAGCATGCCGGCGCAGAAATTCCTTGGCGTAGGCCTTGGAGCCTTCCAGCTGGGCGGCGGCCTGACTCGGCCCGAAGCAGCGCCGGCCGGCGGCGGCGAAGGCGTCCACCACGCCCGCCACCAGCGGCCCTTCCGGACCGACCACGGTCAGGTCGATGGCCTCGCGCTGCGCAAACGCCAGCAAACCGGCCACGTCCTCGACGGCAATCGGAACATTCCCGACCCCCGGCTCGGTGGCCGTGCCCGCATTGCCGGGCGCCACATAAACCCGCGTGACGCGCGCCGAACGTGCCAGCTTCCAGGCCAGCGCGTGTTCGCGGCCACCGCTGCCGATCACCAGTACCTTCATCAGGGTGTCCCGCTCAGTGCCGGAAATGGCGCACGCCAGTGAACACCATCGCCATGCCGTGTTCGTCGGCAGCGGCGATGACTTCACCATCGCGCATGGAGCCGCCCGGCTGAATGACGGCGGCGATGCCACGCTCGGCGGCGGCGTCCAGACCGTCCCGGAACGGGAAGAACGCATCCGAAGCCATTACCGCGCCGGCCAGTTCGAAACCCGCCTCAGCGGCTTTCAAAGCTGCAATGCGGGCCGAATCAACGCGCGACATCTGCCCGGCACCGATGCCCAGCGTGCGCTGCCCGGCGGCGTAGACGATGGCGTTCGATTTCACGTACTTGCCGACTGCCCAGGCGAACAGCAAGTCGTCCGTTTCGGCCTCGGTGGGCGCGCGGCGCGTCACCACCTTCAGGTCGGCACCGGCCAGCACGTGCAGGTCGGCCGTCTGCATCAGCAGGCCGGAGCCGACGCGCTTTACATCGTGGGTGTTGTGGCCGGCGCCGGGCGGGATTTCCAGCACGCGGATGTTCGGCTTGCCGCCGCAGGCGGCCAGGGCCTGCCGCGTGACCGCAGGCGCAATCAGCACCTCAGCGAACTGCTGCCCGACGATGGCCCGCGCCGCGGCTTCATCCAGTGGCCGATTGAAGGCGATGATGCCGCCAAACGCCGACGTCGGGTCGCAGGCATAGGCTTGCGCGTAAGCGTCGGCCGGGTCCGTGCCCAGCGCCACGCCGCACGGATTGGCGTGCTTGACGATCACGCAGGCCGGCGCCTCGAAGCCGCGCACCGCCTCCCAGGCGGCATCGGCGTCGGCCAGGTTGTTGTAGGACAGTTCCTTGCCCTGCAACTGGCGAAACGTCGCCAGCGTGCCGGGCGCCGGCTGCAGGTCGCGGTAGAAGGCCGCCTGCTGGTGCGGGTTCTCGCCGTAGCGCAAGTCCATCAGCTTCACGAAGCGACCGTTTGCCTGATCCGGAAACTGCGCCTGCGTGCCGTCCGGGCGGATCGCCGACAGGTAGTCGCTGATCGCCGCGTCGTAGTTGGCAACATGGTTGAAGGCCACCACCGCCAGGGCGAAGCGGTCCGCATCCCCTACCCCGCCGCTCGCCTCGATCTGTGCCAGCACCGCCGCGTACTGGCCGGGCTCGGTCAGCACCGCCAGGTGGCGGAAATTCTTGGCCGCCGCGCGCAGCATGGCCGGACCGCCGATGTCGATCTGCTCGACCGCCTCATCCAGCGTGCAGTCCGGCCGCGCCACGGTGGCCTCGAACGGATACAGGTTCAGCACCAGCAGGTCGAAGGCGCCAATACCGTGCTGGGCCATCACCCCATCGTCGGTGCCGCGCCGACCCAGCAGGCCGCCGTGGATCATCGGATGCAGGGTCTTGACCCGCCCGTCCATGATTTCCGGAAAACCGGTCAGCTCGGCCACCTCGCGCACGGCAAGGCCCGCCTCACGCAGCGCGCGGCAGGTGCCGCCGGTGGAAACCAGTTCGATGCCACGGGCGGCAAGGCGGCGGGCCAGATCGACCACGCCGGCCTTGTCGGACACGCTGATCAGGGCGCGGCGTACCGAATGTGTCACGTTGAACCTGCGGCGAGGAGACAGCCGCGTGGCGGCGGCTTCATGAAACTGGACCGACTATAAAGCGGATGTCAGAACCCGTACTGCTGCAATTTCTTACGCAGCGTATTGCGGTTGATGCCAAGCATATCAGCCGCCCGACAACGGTTGCCGCGAGCCTTTTCCATCACCACCGCCAGCAAGGGCTTCTCGATCTGCGTCAGCAACAACTGGTAAAGATTGGTGGGGTCACTGTGACCGAGGTCGTCCAGGTAGCGACGCACCGTCATCTCCATACACTGCGCCAGCGGCTGGCAACCGACCGCATCGCCCCCCAGGGTCGCCAACTCCTCGATTTGCACGCTGACATTTGCCGGCTTCATCAAAGGCCTCCCCTGCGCCATCTACCCCGTCGGGAACAGAAAGCCCCCGCAGTGCATGACCGCGAATCTACAAACGGCTTTTTTTGCCGGTCCGTTGCGCCTGTCGGCAACGACCGGGCAGCCATGGTAGCCGAAAATTCATTGTCGTTGGCACGCGGTTCCGGTCACCCCGCGGCTATCGTGTTGTCGTCAGGCGCGTAGATACCGCAGCGTGCAAATTGGACTCCGGTTTCGCTGATGACTACGCGCAGACCAGCTCGCCCCCAACGGCCGCTAGTACAGCGAGAACTTAAAACCAGCCGCCGCCGTGCCTGGATCGGCCAGCGGCAGGCGAACCTCCACCGTCGCGCCAGACGCAAACAGCGCCTCGCCCTGTCGCTCGGCCGGCAGGAACTCGGCCGGCTCGAATATGCGCTCGGCCACCGCTACCTCATCCGGCGCGGTCAACGCCAACGCCAGTCGCGGCCACGGCTGTGCCAGGGGCGCATCGTTGTACAGCGTCACCACCGCCAGCAACGCGCTGCCATAGTCCGGGTGCGAGGTCACGCGCGCCTCGGTCAGGCGGATTGTCTGCAGGTCGTGATACGCCGGCAGTCGGCAGTCCAGCCGTTCGCACGCAGTGGCCAGCCACGGGCGCAGGCTGGGCACCTCAGCCAGACGATTGCGCGCCAACCATGCCAGCTGACCGGCCAGTCCCAACATGAGCAGCACCAGCAAGCCGAAACGCAGCAGACCACCGGCCATGCTTGGCAAGGGCGCAGCAGGAGCGGACACGTAGGCCGGGCGCGGAACCCCCGACTTCACGGATATTTCCGGCAACGGCTCTATGGAAGGGGCCACCTGCGCAGCGAAGATTTCCTGACACACGCCGCAGCGCACCCGGCCGTGATCCGGCAGCCGAGCCGGAGCGCGAAACACCGTGCCACACGCCGGACACCGCAGTAACAAGGATTCCAAGCTCACTGTCTGATCCCCTCAATGCAGGCCCAGCCCTGGTCCAGGACCGGCGTCAGAAATTTCATCCGCGGCCCAAATGCGGCCACCACATCCACGACCTGGGATTCGAGCACGCCGGATAGTAACAAAGCCCCGCCCGGACGCAGCATGGAAATAAAGCGCGGCGCGAGGTCCACCAGAATCGGCGCAAGAATGTTGGCAACCATCAGGTCCACCGACAGCATCGGCAGGTGCTCTGGCGCCACTACCTGCAAACGCTCGATCACCCCGTTGCGCGCGGCATTGTCGGTCGTCGCCCGCAGCGCTTGCGGGTCAATGTCCACCGCCCACACCTGACGGGCACCCAGCAGCGCCGCGGCCACGGCCAGAATGCCCGACCCACAGCCATAGTCGATGACTTCCAGGTCAGCCAATGGCCGCCGCGCCAGCCAGCGCAAACAAAGACCAGTGGTCGCGTGCGAGCCGGTTCCAAACGCCAGCCCGGCATCCAGGCGCAACACCAGCGCATCCGGGACTGGCGGCGCCACGTCCGTGGGACATACCCAGAGCCGCCAACCGAAATGCCGTGGCATGACGTCCTGCCCACTGCGCGCCCAGTCCTGGTCCGCCACCTGCCGGCACACCACCCCCTCCACCCCGGCCGCAGTGAGCAGTGCCAGCAGCGGCGCCGCGTCGTAGTCGCCATCGAACAGCGCGCTCACCCGCACCTGCGGCCACAGCGGCGTTTCGCCGGGAGCGGGCTCGAGCACCGGCCGGTCTCCCGCATCACCGCTGGTGATGCTCAGCGCCCCCGCCCCTTCAAGCAGAGCGCAGACTACGTCGTGCCGCGCAGCGGGAGCTGACAGTTCAATGCTGATCCAACGCATCGGGCGATCCCGGGGCTTGCAAACAACGGCCTTGTCAGTTTTTTTTACGTTCAGCGCCACTTGGCCGAAACCCGCTTGTTCATGGGAATTCGTCGCCAAAACGCAGGTATTGGGGACACTGGTTTCTGGACTCCGATAGCGGGCGAAGGCATGCGACCTGTCAGCATCTTTTACAACTCTGTCTAAAAACATATTCAAGCCATTGCCAAAAAAACTCAACCCTATGTTTTATAGGCATTTTAAATAGATTGGCACACCCATTGCTTTACAGTTTCCAGCAATAAGGCGTTGCGCCGGGGGGCGTAGCGCGGTTGCTAGGGAAAAGACAGTAAATGTCCTAACGCGGGAGCACGAGTTATGAAACAGTATTTGAAAGCCATGGTTTCCGGCCTGGCGCTGGGCATCGCGCTGGCCCTGCCCTCGGCCTCGATGGCTGGCGCCGTGTTAACCACGTCCACTGGCCTTGAGATGGGCGTATTCGACGACGGTGGTCTCGGCTTTAGTGGCACGGGCTTGTTTTTTCCTGGCATCGGCGATGCGATAACTCCCGGCTGTCTATGTGAAGGTTGGGGTGTCGCCGCAAGCGGCTCGAGTGCTTATTCGTATGCTGGTGGTTCCTCAGGATTTTCAACGGCTGTATTCACCGCTGGCGCCACGTCGGATGCAGGTTTCTCCACGGTCACAACCACCTCCGGCCTGACCATCACACACACCTATTCCGCCACCGCGAGCGGCAACCTGTTCAAGGTCGATGTGTCAATCATGAACACCTCTGGCGCTGATGTGAGCGACCTGCGCTACGCACGCACCTTGGATTGGGACGTGCCACCGGGCCACTTCAGCGACGACTTCACCACCATCTGGACCGGTGCGGCCGGCGGCGCCCCGGTGGGCAACGTGCTGCACACATCGTTTGATCCGTTTGCTGCGCCCGATCCTCTGGTCCTGCGTGATTACGTCTTCGGCGGTCCTCCAAACGCCAACGCCACTGATCAGACTGGCGACCTTGGCGCCTACTTCATCCTGTCCTTCGGCGACTTGGCCGATGGCGCCAGCCGTGACTTCACCACTTATATCGGTTTCGGCCGCACCGTGGCGAGCCTGCTTGCTGACTTCGCGGCGAACGGCGTAGGTGCGTACTCCTACTCGTACGACAACGACGGTCCGGCGGCCTTCGGATGGGGCTTTGGTGGAGCCGGCATCGGTGTGCCGCCCATCGGAGGAACACCTGTACCCGCGCCCGCCACGCTCGGCCTGCTGGGCGCAGGCCTGATAGGTCTCGCAGCACTGCGTCGGCGGCAGGCTGCGTGAACTTCGCCTGAGCCGCTTTATATTCTGAATCCGGCTACGCCAACTCGCCACCGCGCGCTGGTGGCACACTCAGAGCCCTCGCCCGTGATAACAGGCGGGGGTTTCTGTTGTCGAGGAGCGCGTTCTATGACCCGTATTGTGCTAGCCACGGCTATCGTCTTTCTGCTGTCTGCATCAGTCGTCAACGGGGCATTCCTGGCGCCTGACCCGCCCCCGCCGTCATCACCGAGCAAGGTCGACCCCACGTTGGAACACTACCGCCAAGGTGTGGAGGCCTTGCGCAATAACAACGTTGACAGCGCCGAGAAAGAATTCGCCGCCGCCCACGCCGCAAATCCGCGGATGCCGCAAGCCCTGGTTGGCTTGGCCGATGTGGCACTCCGGCGTGGCAAACGGGACGAAGCAAAAAAATGGCTAGGTCAGGCCGTCGAGCTAGCGCCGCAGGACGATGTCGTACAGCACTCGCTTTTCATGTTCCACTTTATCGGCAAGGACTACCCGGTCGCTGAGACGGCGCTCCGGAAAGCCATCGAACTTAATCCCCACAATCTGCGCGCGCGGCTCGATCTGGCGGATCTGTACGCCAATACCCTGAAACGACCCAGCGATGCCATCCCCGCCTACCGCGCGGCCGTCCAGGTCGATCCCACGCACGCCGGCGCGCACCAGGGTTTGGCCATGGCACTGGCGGGCACAGGACAGTTCAAGGAGGCGGAAGCGGAGTATCGCAAGGCCGCCGAATTGGCACCCGATATCCCGCTGCCCCTGCATTCGCTCGCACGCATGCAGTTGAGCCGCGGCCAGACCGACGCCGGCCTGGCGTCCCTGGATGCCGCGCTCGAAGTATTGCCGAACTTCGTGCCGGCCCTGCTCGACAAGGGCGATGTGCTGCTCGGCCAGGGTAAGGCTGAAGCAGCGCTGGCGCTTTTCGACCAGGCGGTAGCGGCCGATGCCAAAAGCGCATCCGCCGTTTTCAAACGCGGCGCGGCCCTGCAGCTGCTAAAGCGCCACACCGAAGCCAGCGAGGCGTATGAACAGACCATTGCGCTGGATGCCAACTTCGCGCCTGCCTACAACAACCTGGCCTGGATGCAGGCCGAGTCCGGCGGCAACCTGGGCCAGGCCGAGCAGTGGGCTGCCACGGCGGTCAAACTGGCGCCCGACAGCGCGGCTTTCCGGGACACGCAGGGCTGGGTCTACCGGGCGCAGCGCAAGTTCTCCGAGGCGGAAACCGTGCTTGAGAAAGCCGCGACAATGAAACCGCCGCTGGCCGACGTGAAATACCACCTGGGCCTGGTCTACCTGGACCAGCGCAAGACCGACCAGGCAAAAAAAGCTTTTCGCGAGGCACTAACCATCGACGCTAAGCACGCCCCGTCCAAACAGGCCTTGCAGAAACTTGGGGACGCTTCCTAGTCGTCTGCCAATTACGCGGCGTCGGTTGACGCGCAAAGACGACCAGATTTCGTGGATGCATAGCGCAGCGAAACCCATCAATCCCCAAGCCGACGCCATCGGCACCGGACAATAGCTTACGGCCTGAGCCGCACACGGGGCGCTGCCCGAGGCGTCTGCCTGGGTTGCAGTTGGCCTGATTTGTGGCTTGTGGTAGCGTGAATGCGTGTATTCAACCGGGATTGGCAAATGGCTACTTCAATTCGCCTGGACGCGGAAACCGAGCAGCGCCTGAATTTTCTGTCGGCTCACACTGGACGCAGCAAGGCCTTCTACCTGCGCCAGATTATCGAGCAAGGATTGGAGGACGTAGAGGACTACTACCTTGCGGCGGAGGTGGTCGAGCGCGTTCGGATGGGCCAGGAAAAGCTCTATTCCGCCGAGCAAGTGAGAAAAGACCTTGCCCTGGACGATTGATTACACCGACACGGCCAGAAAACAACTCCTCAAGCTCGACAAGCAAGCAGCGCGGCGCATTGTCGATTTCATGGACGAACGGATCGCGTCTGTGGATGACCCCCGCAGCACCGGCAAAGCACTGAGCGGACCCCTGGGCGGTTTCTGGCGTTATCGTGTCGGCGACTACCGCGTCATTTGCGATGTTCAGGATAGTGCCTGGCGCGTCCTGGTCGTAAAAATCGGTAACCGACGCGAGGTTTACCGATAAGGGCCATAGGTAGGTGAAGGTCGCCGATACCCCAAGCTATAAGTTTGCGTACATGCCCAGACACGCATCCGCGCACTCAGTGCGCGAAGCAAACCACAGCAATAGCCGCAGCTATTGCCAGGATGAGCGACAAAGCACCCGGTGATGCGGGGTGGGTCGAACATAGCGAAATTTATAGCTTGAGCTACCAGGCCGTAACCCATCATTCGGGGCTGGGCCAGCGGTCGGTCTGCTTACGCAGGACAAGCCCGAAGCAGCGCTGGCGCTTTTCAAGCAGGCGGGGGCAGCTGATGCCAGGGGACGCTTCCCAGCCCTGCCGGTCGCGGTTTGGGCAACCAGCTCAAGCTGCATTCGTAACGGCGCGTGGCGCCGGTCGGCGCGCCGAGGTCACCAGCGCGCCCAGGCACAGGACGAGAAAAACGCCTCCGCTCACTGCCAGGGCAAAGCGGTAATCGTCAGCGCTGTGCGGCTGAAGTAGCCCCAAGAGCAATACTGCGAGCGCCATGCTGGCCATTTGCCCTACCAGTCGCGAGGTCTGCATGAGACCGGCCGCCAGGCCGAACGCCGACGGTGGAACGGCCGCTAAAGCTGCATGCTGATTCGGTGGCACGAACAGCGCCGTGCCGATACCGATACAGGCCAGCGCCACCGGCAGCAGGCCGTAGGCACCGGTAACGCCGACCAGCGTGACCAGCGCCAGCCCGGAACAGGTCAGGCACAGGCCGCTGACCGTTAAACGACGCGCCGGGAAGCGGTCCGCCAGGCGCCCGGCGGGTACTGCCAGCAAGGTTTGCAGTACCGGCTGCACGGCCAGCAGCAATCCGGTGCGCGCCGCGCCGCTGCCCACCCCGTGTTGCAAGGCCAGGCTCAGTACGTAGCTCAGGCCAAACACGCCGCTGTAATGCAGCAAGGCCGCCCCCGTGGAGTAGCGCAGCGCCTGCCCCGGCGCCAGCAGCCGCAGGTCGATCAACGGACTGTCCACCCGCCGTTGGTGGGCCACGAAAGCCCACAGCAACAGCCCAGCGAGCAGCAGCAACGCCACCGCGTCCCAGTGCTGTGGCCGACCGCTAGCCAACCAGAAAAAACCTAGCGTCGCACCGAGCAACACTGCCCCCAAGGCGTCGAAACGCGCACCCGGCGCGGTTGCCGCGGACCGTGGCAGGAACCACCAAAGCGCCAGCGCCACGCCCAGACCCAGGCCGCCGGTGAGGTAGAAAATCGACTGCCACCCGAACACCTGACTCAACACCCCGCCCAGTGCCGGGCCAGCAGTGAGGCCGATATAGGTCACGGTGATGTTGATGCCCAGTGCCTGCCCGCGTCGCTCGGGCGGTGCCAGTTGCGCCAGCAGTGCCGGCCCGGTGCCAAACACGCAGGCCGAGCCCGCGCCCTGCAACAGTCGCAATGCAATCTGGGCGTACGGATCGGCGACCCAGGCCCCCAGCAGGCTGGTCACGGCAATCAGCGCCGCGCCCAGGGCCAGCACCGGCCCGCGACCGTAAAGATCCCCGGCGCGGGACACCGGCATCATGAACACCGCCGCTGCCACGAAATAGGCGCTGGTGTACCAGCCCGCCTGGGCTGGACTCAGGCCACGCATGGCCGAGATCTGCGGCACGGCAC
Organism: Immundisolibacter sp.; assembly: GCF_041601295.1. Classification (NCBI taxonomy): domain Bacteria; kingdom Pseudomonadati; phylum Pseudomonadota; class Gammaproteobacteria; order Immundisolibacterales; family Immundisolibacteraceae; genus Immundisolibacter; species Immundisolibacter sp. The sequence goes on along the minus strand of NZ_JBFIII010000002.1, from coordinate 7,024 downwards.
CCACGATGGCGGTGGCGATGAACGGGCCCAGGACACGTGCGAGCGGTATCAGCGCCAGCGCGACACCCGGCCGCGCCGAAGAGCCCGGTGGAGCCACCGGTCAGGCCGGGTGCGGCAGCGCTTGAGCGCCGGTTTTCTGCGCCGGCTGCCGGCCGGATAACAGCAGGTACACCGCCGGCACCACGTACAGACTGAACAGCGTGCCGACCAGAAGGCCACCGATAATGACCCAGCCGATCGGATGCCGGCTCTCGGCCCCGGCACCACCGGAGAAAGCCAGCGGCATGGCCGCGAGCAGCATGGTTGCGGAGGTCATCAGAATCGGGCGCAGGCGCAGCACCGAGGCCTGCACGAGGGCGTCGCGCGCGGCCATGCCGGTGGCGCGTAGCTGCCGCGTGAACTCCACGATCAGGATGCCGTTCTTGGCCGTCAGGCCGATCAGCATGACCATGCCGATCTGGCTGTACACGTTCAGCGTATTGCCGGTGAAGTACAGCGCTGCCACGGCCCCGGCGATAGCCAGCGGCACCGACAGCAGGATCACCAGCGGATCCCGGAAGCTCTCGAACTGCGCCGACAGCACCAGATAAATGAACGCCAGCGCCAGGCCAAAGGTGAGCGCCAGCGCCTGGCTGGCCTCCCGGAATTCGCGGGAAACTCCGTCATAGTCGATGCGCCCACCGGGCGGCAGAAGGTCCTTGGCCTGCATCGCCATCCAGTCGAGCACCTCGCCCATGGCATGGCCGGGTGCGATGTTGGCGCTGATCTTGGCCGCCCGCAAGCGGTTGAAATGATTCAATTCGCGCGGCGCCACTGCCTCGTGCAGGCTGACCAGGTTGTCCACCTGCACCAGCGAGCCATCGCCGGCGCGCAGATAAATGTCGGTCAGATCGGTCGGCTGGCGGCGCGCGTCGTCGGCCAGTTTTACGATCACGTCGTATTGCTTGCCGGCACGCTTGAAGCGCGTCACTTCCCGTCCACCGAGCAAAGTCTCCAGGGTACGCCCGACGTCCGCGGCACTGATGCCGACATTGGCCAGCTTGTCGCGATTCACGTCCAGCTTCAGCTGCGGCTTGTTCAGCTTCAGGTCGGTATCCAGGTTCAACAGCGCCGGGTTCTGGCTGGCGCGCGCCATCAGGCCGTCGACCGCTCCCTGCAGGTCTTCCCAGGTGTCGGCCTGCAGCACGAACTGCACCGGCGTCTCGCGATAGCCACCCATGCCCAGCGACGCCCGGTTGATGGGAAACGCCAGCACGCCCGGTAGGGCGCCCAGTTTGGGTCCGAGGTCGCGGGTAACGTCGAACTGGGACCGTGTGCGCTCGCCCCACGGCTTGATGGTGGCGAACGAGGCACCGATATTGACCGGTGCCGGCCGCTGCACGCCCGGCGAGACCACCATGAACAGCGTGGTCATCTCCGGGACGTCGTTCAGAACGGCCTCGGCCTGCAACATGTTGCGGTACATGTAGTCGTAGGTCGCGCCTTCCGGGCCGATCATGAGCACCACGAAATCGGAGCGATCCTCCAGGGGCGCCAGTTCCGATTTGAGCTGCATGAACATCCATGCCCCCACGGCGCCCATGCCGATCGCCAGCGCCAGCACCAGCACCCAACCGCGCAGCGCCGCCCGCAACGTAGCCTCATAGCCACGGTTCAAGGCCACGAAAAACCGTTCCGTGAACTGGTAAGCGGCGCTGTGATGCGCGGGTTTGAGAATCCGGCCGCACAGCATCGGCACCAGGGTCAGCGCGACGAAGCCGGACACCACCACGGCGCCGGCCACCGCCAGGGCGAACTCGCGAAACAGGCGTCCGGTGGTCCCGGTCTGAAACGCCATCGGCACGAACACCGCCACCAGCGTGATGGTCATGGCAAGAACCGCAAAGCCGATCTCGCGTCCGCCGACCAGCGCTGCCTCGCGCGGCGGCAAGCCATCCTCGATGCGCCGGTAGATGTTCTCCAGCACCACGATGGCGTCGTCCACCACCAGGCCGATAGCCAGCACCAGTGCCAGCAGAGTCAGGATATTGATCGAAAAATTGAGCGCATACAGAAAGAAAAACGCGCCGATGATAGCCACCGGAATCGACAGGAACGGAATCAGCGTGGCTCGCGGCGAGCGCAGGAACCCGAAGATCACGACAACCACCAACCCCAGGGCTTCGAACAGCGTCGTGTAAACGGCCTTGATCGATTCCTCGACGAAGTTCGACCGGTCGGTCCCGATCTTGAACTGCATGCCCTCCGGCAAGGTCGCCTGGATTTCAGGCAGCATGACCTTGATCGCGCGGGCAACTTCCAGCAGGTTGGCGGTGGACTGCTTGACCACGCCCATTCCCACCGCCGGGGCACCGTCGACGCGGATGCCGGACCGCTCGTCCTCGGCCCCCAGTTCGGCGTGGCCGACGTCCTGCAGGCGTACCGGGTAGCCGTTCACCTCGCGGATGATCATGGCGTCGAACTGCTCGGCGGTGCGCATATCGGTTTCCGACAGCACCGTGAACTCGCGCTCGGTGCTCTCGATACGCCCGGACGGCACCTCGATGTTCTCGCGCCGCAGGGCGGTTTCGATGTCCAGCGGCGTGAGGCCATAGCCGGCCAGCCGCTCGCGGTCCAGCCACAGGCGCATGGAATAGCGCCGCTCGCCACCGATCAGCACCGTCGCCACGCCGGGAATGGTCTGCAGGCGGTCGCGCACCACCCGGTCGGCATAATCCGATACCTCCAGCGGCGAGTGGCGGTCGCTGTAGAAGGCCAGCCACATGATCGGATCGGCATCGGCCTCGACTTTGGAGATGACTGGCTCGTCGACGTCCTGGGGCAGCTTGCTGCGGGCACGGGCGACGCGATCGCGCACGTCGGCTGCGGCATCGTCCGGATCGCGCGTCAGCCGGAACTTGACGGTGATTTCGGACACTTCCTCGCGCGACACCGACTTCATGACGTCGATGCCCTCGATGCCCGACAGCTCATCCTCCAGCGGCTGGCTGACCTGGCTTTCGATGATCTCGGCACTGGCACCGCGGTAAATGGTGCGCACGGATACCACCGGCGTGTCGATCATCGGATACTCGCGCACCGACAGGCGGGTGAACGAAATCACGCCCAGCAGCACGATAACCAGGCTCATCACCGTGGCCAGCACCGGCCGCGCGACGGACACCTCCGTCAGTTTCACGGTGCGGTCTCCGGCGCCTGGGCAGCGACCGGCATGCCATCACGCAGCTTCATCTGACCTTCGGTTACCACCGTGTCACCGACGCCAAGACCTTCGACGATTTCCACAATTCCCGGCAAGCGCAGGCCAGTGCCCACCGGCGTGAACACCACCCTTCCATCCACGACCTTGAACACGTAAAGCTTCTCGCCGCGTGGCACGATGGCCTGCTCGGGTATCACGATCGCCTGCGGTCGCTCACCGACGGTCAACTCGACCTGAGCGAACATGCCCGGCCGCAGCAAACCGTCGCTGTTCGGCACCCGCCCGCGCAGGGCAAAGGTACGCGTGGCGGCGTCAAGCCGCGGATCGATGGCGTAAATCTCGCCGCTGAATTCGCGGCCCGACACGGCGTCCACGCGCAGCATCAGCGCCCGACCAACAGTCATCGCGCCGGCGTGGCGCTCGGGCACGCGAAACTCGATCTTCAGCGGGTCCAGGTCTTCCAGATTCACCAGATCCTGGCCCGGCTGCACGTAGGCGCCGGGACTCACCTGGCGCAGACCGGCCACGCCGTCGAACGGTGCCCGCAGCACGGTCTTGGCCAACATCACCTGATGGCGTTGCAGCAAGGCCCGCGATTCGGCCAGCCGTGCCTGCGCCTGGTCGTAATCCTGCTGGCTCAGCATGTTGGTTTTGACCAGATCAAGCGCACGCTGGAAGTTCAGACGGTTGACCGTCACCGTAGCCTCGGTCTGCGCCACCTGGGCCCGGTACTCGGCGGCGTCCAGCGTGATCAGCGGCTCCCCGGCCTTGACCGGCTGGCCTTCCTCGAAATGAATGCGCTCCACACGCCCGGGAATCTCCGGGCGGATCAGCACCGATTCGTTGGCGGTGAGCGTACCCACGGCACGCAGGCGGTCGGTCAGGTGTTCGGTGCGTGCCTGGGCAACCAGCACGGGCAACGCCGGACGAGCGGTGCCAGGGGCACCCGGCGTGGCGGATTGATCCCCTCGCGAGCAGCCAACGGCGACGAGCAACAACGCTGTACCCCCCAGCAGGAGGCGCGGCAAAGACCAGGTGAGGGGCATATTGTTTTTCCGGTGGGGGTCGGCGTCCCGCCGCCATTACACCTAGCGCTGACCGCCCGGTCAAGCGGTGGCGCCACGCGACGCAGCCACGAGACCAAGACCCTTCTGCGCAACCACCGTCGGCGACCCCGCCCTTTTTCGCTCGGTCGCGCTTGACCGGATACCGCTTCGATCTGTCCGTCTGCCGCGCAATCCGCTCGCAGGCGTGTAACTGCGGCCAGGATCGCGGCGACCCGGAATCAGGCGCTCAGGGTCTGGGCGGGCCAACCTGGGGTGGCACCACGTTGGGCACCCAATCCCACCATTCGTGTTGTCCCTCAGCGGTGTTGTTCTGGGTGCGATGAACGTCCCAGGTCACCACATAATCCGGATTTTCGATGTCCACGCCTGAGGCGGCGTGGCGGTAACGTCCAGGCGGGGCCTTGAACCAGGCGTCCAGGTTCGGCGGCAGCACGAACTCGGGCTGATCGACGCCGGCGTCCATGTGACGCAACCGCACCCAGATGCCTTGCTCGGGGTCGACCCTGACCACCGATCCGGCGTACTGGGCCTGCTTCATCGGCTCGCCCTGGAGATCAAAATACGACAGGCCGATCACGCAGGTCCTGGCGAGCAGGTCTTCGAGCCGCATCGGGATCACGGATAGTGACGCAACGGCGCCACGCCGACCTGCGGCAGATTGGCCAGACCGATGTCGCGGGCGTGCTCCTCGAAGCCTTTGTTCTTCCAGAAAAAGGCGCCGGGCATGGTGGTCGGAACCACCAGCACATAGAACAGCGCCCGACCAATGACACTGCTGGCAATGCTGGCCACACCGACGCCGACCCAGCCCAGCAGCGTGAACAGGCCGAACTGCGCCTGCCCCAGCATCGCCGCCAACAGACCAGCGGCCAGCAGCAGATTAAGCGCCAGCATGGCGTTGCGCAGCAGGTAGGTGTTGCCGAAAGTCGTGGACTGAATGTAGTACGAGGCGCCGCCTTCGTGCCCGGCATGGCCCATGGCGCGCGCGTGCGCGACATGGCCAATGGCCTCCACCGCGAGGCCCAGGGTCAGCCCACCCGCACAGGCCAGCGCCGCTGCCTGGTAGTTCTCGCCACTGGCCGCCAGGGTTGCCACCAGTACCGCGCCGACCAGCAAGGAGCCCAGCGACAAGGCGCTGCCGGCGAAGGCCGTCGCGACCTGCCAGTGGTCCCAGAACGGACGCGCCTTGATGCGATAGCAACGGGTCATGTAGTACAGGCCCACCGTGCTGCCCAGCACGGCCAGAAACCCAAAGCCGACCGCCGAACCGGCGGCAATCTGGCCCAGCGGCGCGACATCGAAACCAAACAGGGCGCTCACCAGCGACTGGAACAGGCTGTTCGCTGGCAGGCTGCACACAATATGCAGGCCGAGCGCGCCGATGAATATGGCAATGCCCAGACCCTCGCGCGAAACCGGCGAATAACGCAGGTTGTTGAAGCCACGGTAGAAGCGCTGCGGTTTGCCCAGGTGCAGGGTCGACATGAACAAGCCGAACGACACCAGCAGGAAGTTCAGGATCGCCAGCGGTGCGTACAGCGCCGATTGCCCGAAAGCGACAAAACCGTCCACGCCGGCCTGGGCGCCCAGGAACTGCCAGGCAAACGCGCCAGCGGCCGTCTGTGCCGCCAGCGTGAACAGCACCAGCGGGTTCTCGCGCGAGCTCAGGCGGGCGATGTTCCAGTGTCTGGCCTGGCCTTTTTTCTGGTCGACCGCTGGGCGGTAACGGCCTTTTGCATCCTTGTGGTACTTCAGGGGCATCGAGTCGGTGCGCTTCATCTCGTCCGGCAGTTCCTTGATCTGCTGGAAACGGATGTTCGGCTGGGTGATTTCGGGCGACGGGAAGCCGGGAATCTCCACCCGTGCCTGCTCGCGGCCTTTGGGGATTTGCTCGATCACGCCAAAATCCAGTGCGTTGCCGACGCAGGCCGCGACGCAGGCCGGCTTCAGGCCCACCTCGAGCCGATCCACGCACATATTGCACTTGGAAACCTGCCCCTTTACCGGGTCCAGTTGCGGCGCGTTGTACGGGCACACCCAGGTGCAGTAGCCGCAGCCGAAGCAGGTCTCGGGATCCTGCAGCACGGCGCCGTATTCGGCGTGCTTGGTGTAGGCGCGCGTCGGGCAGCCTTTCAGGCACACCGGATCGTCGCAGTGATTGCAGGCCATCGAGATGTTCATGCGCTTGTAGTCGGGGAAGCTGCCACCCTCGACATAGCCCACCGACCGGAACGCCAGATGTGGCGGTGTCTCGTTCTTCTCGGCGCAAGCCGCTTCGCAGGCATGGCAGCCAATGCAGTTGTCGGCGGTGAAGAAAAATCCGTGCTGCTTGTTGCGGTTGGGGTTGGTGCCCACCGCCGGGTTCTCGTTGATGAACAAGGAACGGCCAACCGGCAGCGCGTGCCCGTTGCGCTTGTTCAGCTCGATCAGGTCGATTTCCTGACCGTAGCGATTGGTCTTGTCGATATCCGCACTGGCCAGCACCGCGAACGGCTGCTCTTCCGTGCGGATGTCCCAGATCGGTTTGCCCCCGGACTGTCCACTGGCCGGGGTGACCGAGGCTTCACCGGTTCGGTCATCGATTTTGATGTGCATCATCTGTTTATGTCCGTGCTCCGGAAAAGGTTCAGAACGCGCGCCGTTCCATGTTCAGGCGGGCCGCTTCCCGCTGGTCGATCTGCTCCACCCGCACCGCGTTCTGCTTGAAGGCCGGCTGGCGCGAATACGGATCGAGCAGCCCCAGGGTCAGGCGATT
>NZ_JBFIII010000001.1 GCF_041601295.1 Immundisolibacter sp. | reverse complement strand
GGCGTTTGGAATTTTGGATGGTGGTCGCGGATTCGTTGCCGCTTGCTTTGCATTCATCGGCATCGCGGTATTGGCGTTCTACTTGCCGACCGATGCCACTCTGGCAACTGATGTACAGCGGCGGGCGGGTTTTCGCGGAGTGCTCCTGCTGTATTCAGGCGCCACCTGCGCCATCGGCGTGCTGGCCTGGCTCTTGTTGCCCGGGTCGGGCGAAAAATTCTCCGCGATAAAGCCCCGACTGACGTTCGCGGATACTGTCGCTACGTTTAAACGACCGACCATCTGGGCCCAGGCCGGAATTATCCTGTGCGCTTATTGCGGCTATAAAGGTCTGGACAATTATTCCCTGTATGCCGTCCAGGTATTGGGGATGAACGAAATTGACGCCGCCCGGCTTTCTGCCCTGACCTCCTATGTGCGACCGATTGCGGCCGTGGCTGCCGGCGTGCTGGCGGACAGGTATCTGGCGAGCCGAATTATTTCATTGATGTTCGGCGTACTTTTTTTATCTTTCGGCATTCTTTCTTTGGCAACTCCCGCATCGGATTGGCTCGCCCTTATTCTTGTCAATATATTTGTCAGCGCCTTCGCCGTGTTTGCGCTTCGCGGCGTCTATTTTGCGTTGCTGGAGGAGACAAAAACCCCAACAAACATCACGGGCACAACAGTCGGCGTGGTGTCGTTCATCGGCTTTACCCCCGAAATATTCTTCGCACCCATCACTGGGCGAATTCTCGATGCAGCGCCTGGAGCTCCGGGGCACCGGAACTATTTTCTGTTTTTGGCGGTGGTCGCGCTGCTGGGACTCGCCGTTGCGGCATGGGTTGCGCGCGCGAATCGACGCCTCGGACCTGAGCTCACAGACGGGACGTCTGTTGCATCGGAACCGGTGGTCGGCGATGCTTCAGACAGAGCATAAGTTCCTGCAAGGAACTTGGGCCATGCTCGGAACGAACAGGGGGCAGCCCACCTGTTCTTGACTGGAATTTATCCCGACCGTCGCTGGTCGTTAACCGCGAGGAGAAAACCGATGGCCAAATATACGCAGAATGAAGCCAAGGCTTGGGCCCGGAAACACATGGTGGGTTCGACCAACGCCCCGACCACGCCGTTCAAGCCAGACTTCAGCCTGGACGAGGAAGGACTGGCATTCAACGTCAACAAATACGCTGAAATCGGGCTCTACGGCCTGATGACCGGCGGCAATATGGCAGAAGCCTGGAACATGACTCCCACCGAGTGGAACCGCTACACGCAGATCTGCGCCAGTGCCAACCAGGGCCGGATGATGCTGACGTCGGTCATTCTGGACCCGTCGCCGTTCACGGTGATCGAGAAAGCCAAATTTCTGGACACGCTGGGCTATGACTTCATCGAGGTGATCAACCCGGTAATCCAGTTGCGTTCCGACGCCGACCTGTACGGCTACTACAAGTACCTGAACGACCACTCGCCGCTCGCCATCGTGCTGTACCAGACGCCGACCGCAGGTGTGCTGCTGAACCACGGGCTGATTAACCGCCTGGCGGATTTACCCATGGTGGTCGGGATCAAGAACGGCGTCAGCAACCCTGCTGACAGCATCGCCATGCGCAAAATGTGCGGCGACCGCATCGTCGTGACCGAACCGATGGAGTCGTTCTATCTGTGGGATCGCATCGTGCATGGCGCGCAATGCATTTTCGGAACGCTCGAGGTCATCATGTACGGTCGGCTGCGGGAACGCTTCTTCAAACTCCAAGCACTCGCCGACGCCGGCAAATTCGACGAAGCCCTGCCCATCTACAGAGAACTTGATCCGCTTCGGGATCTTCTGAGCGAACTGTTCATGGTGCCTCTGGTGACCCGCAACCAGTACGCGCTTGCACCCATCAAGTACTGGCTGGAATTGCTCGGCTTCAAAATGGGCGTGTGCCGGCCACCGCTTGCACCGCGTACCGATGAGGCCACCCAGGCACGCATTCGCGAGGTTCTCCTGAAGACCGGGGCCATCGTCGACACTGATCTGAAAGCGGCCTAGAACTGATCTACACTGCGACCGGCCGGTCCGGACTGGCCGGCCGGTCACAATAATCTTCACGAGAGGGGATCAACAAATGACGCTACCGCTTTGGGCGCTGATCGGCGCCGTGCTCTTGCCTTACATCATTTCCGGCATTACCGCCGTGTACCGGACTCGGCAGTTCGGATCGGTTGACGTTAAGCATCCGCGTGTACAGGCCGCGAAGCTGGAAGGTATCGGCGCCCGCGCCGTCGGCGCCCAGGCGAACGCCTGGGAAGCGCTGGCCGTGTTCGCGCCAGCGGTAATCCTGGCGCATGTCGCCGGTGCCGATGCAGGTAAAGCCGCCATCGCGGCAGGCATATTCCTCGCCGCGCGGGTCCTGCATTTGATTGTCTATCTGGCGAACATTGCCCCGGTGCGCACGCTGTGTTTCGTAGTCGGATTGGGGTGCTCCCTGTGGCTGTACTGGCTGGCGGGCACAGCCTTGTCCATCCCGACCGTTGCGGCTGGATAAGCGCACCTGGAGAAGTGCTGAATACGTCAGCGGGTCCCTAAGGCAGTTGAATAAATCCCCTTGCCTGACAGCAAGGGGATTTTAGTCGTCGATTCGGTCGGACCAGCGTGGTCGGAAGGCCTTTTGGGCGCTTCTGTCCAGGACTCGCCTGAGCGGCAAATGCGCCGTTTCCGCGGGCTGATCCTGCGGTTGCGGTGCGAGCAGGCCGGCACCTACAATTCGGTCCATCCCACCCGCGGTATCGTGTGCCGGGCTTATCGTGTATCGGGCCTGGCCGAAGGACCGTCTGTATAAAAACCGGTCGGCCGGTCGGCGCTGCCGGTCCTTTCATTCACATCAACAACGAGGAGAAAAGCATGAGCAAAGGGGTCGTTTTTGTCTCGACCGACTGGATTTCCGATGTGCTGGCCGACGCGCTCGGCACGCTGGACTGCGAGATCATTCGCGGGCCGGCGCCCAAAGGGCCTGGGTTCACAGTCTATGACCCGGCGGATTTTCCGCGCCTGTTTGGCCGCACCGACGTTATCGTGGCCAGCCCCATCACCAAGATCGACCGCGCCGTGATGCAGGCCGCGCCCCGCCTGCGCGCCATCATGTCACCAGTTATCGGCGTTGAAAGCATTGATGTCGATGCCGCCACCGAGCTTGGCATCATCGTTGGACACGGGGCCACGCCGGAGAACTTCCTGGGCATGTCCGAGGCCACGGTGCTGTTCATCGCCGCGCTGTCCATGCAGATGCCGTTCAAACAGCGCCTGCTTGCCGAGAATGCCCCGCGGCCGCGTGATCTCACCGCCCGCAGCGTGCGCGGGCGCACGGTGGGCCTGATCGGCATGGGCCGCATTGCCCGTGGCGTGGTCGACCGCCTGCAAGGCTGGGAAACAGAAATTCTCTACTTCGACCCCTATGTGAGTCAGGACAAGGCGCCAGCCGGCATCAAGAAGGTCGAGCTGGATGACCTGCTCAAACGCTCCGACTTTGTGAGCATGCATGTCACGGTCACCAACGAGACGCGGGCGATGATCGGCGAGCGTGAACTGCGTTTGATGAAGCCGACCGCGTACCTGGTTAACACCGCTCGGGGCGCGGCCTTGGACGAAGCCGCCGTTCACAAGGTGCTCAAGGAAGGCGTGATCGCCGGCGCGGCGCTTGACGCGTTCGTCGAGGAACCCCTACCCGCGACAAGCCCACTGCGCGAGTTCGTCGGCGCGGACAACGTGATTCTGACCCCACACATCATTGGCCACAGCAAGGATGTGATGGACTCGCTGCCGGTGGCCGCGCTGGCAAACGTCGAGCGTGTGCTGCGCGGCGAACCGCCGCTGTACACCAAGAACCCGGAAGCGCTCGACACGTGGAAGGCGCGTTTGGCCAAGATCGGCTGATGTCATAGGTCTGGCGTAAGGAATCCGAAAAGTGTGATTTTCGGATTCCTTGCCAATCCACGCCTGCGACTGGTTTCTGAGTTTCCCTGACATGACTCCGGTTGTGTGCTGGCTGGCGCCTGACGCCGTTTCTGGCACACTCGGCGGGCATGCCGTCCCGCCTGACAATTCACCTTAGCCAACTCGACGCCGCCCCGCTGGCTGCTGAGCTCGGTCTCGACCCGAGCCTGCCAGACGTACCAACCCGCGAGCCTTTTACTGCCTACTTGCCGGCCTTCGCGCTGTTCGGCTGGAGCAGGGACCTTGCCCCGCCGCTGGCGGCAGCGACCTATGCCCACGACTTTGGCACACCACCACCGGCGTGGTGCTCGCGGCTCGATCCGGTGTGCCTGCAGCCAGCAGGCGCCAGCCTGCGCCTGCTGTCCCTGGACGCGACTCCGCTGACGCCAACTCAGGCGCGGGCGCTGTTCGAGCGGGTAAGCTGCGCCGACATCATTCAGGGTGTCAGTTGGCACATGGCCACGCCGCTGCGCTGGTACGTGCTGTCCAACGAGGCGCCAATGCTTGAAACCTCGCCACCGGACAGTCTGCCCGGCGGACGAGTGGCCGACGGCCAACCCAGCGGCCCCGATGCACCACGTTGGCAAGCCTGGCTGAACGAGCTGCAAATGCTGCTGTTCGACGCCCCGCCCAATCTTGCCCGTGAGGCACTCGACCAAGCCCCTGCCAATGCCCTATGGCTGTGGGGCAGCGGCGTTACCCCAACGCTTGGGCCTTCCCCGTTCAGCCGGGTATGGACCGAACAGCCGCTGATTGGCGGGCTTTCACGGCTGGCGGGTGTCACGCCCGAGCCGGTACCCGCATCCGGTACACAGCTTCTCGACGCCTTGGCGACTGAACATGGCCTGCTGGACCTGGCGGTCAACACCACCGCCGATGATCTGCATGAACGCTGGTTACGCCCGCTGCGACGTGCACTGGATGGCAAGCAGCTGGCGAGTCTTCACCTGCACGTCACCGGCCCGGCGGGCAACGCCGTGTTCGATGTGCAACGCCGCGGGTTGTTGTCGCGAGTTCTCTACGGCGCGTGGCGAACACGATGATGGTGAGCCTTGGACGGCCGATCAGCCGGCGGCCGCCGCCACCGGCATCAGCGATCGCCGCCCTGGCCAGACAGCTGGGTTGCTCCGTACTGGCGCGCGTCTACGCGGCCCGCGGCGTAAGGCCCAACGAGCTCGGTTATCCCACCGATCGGCTGTTGGCACCAGACACCCTCAGCGGCATGCACACCGCCACCGCGCTCACTGCGCGCGTGCTCACCGGCGGCGGGCGATTACTGGTGGTGGCCGACTATGACGCCGACGGCGCTACCGGATGCGCCGTGGCGGTACGCGGCCTGCGGGTCCTCGGGGCTGGCACGGTGGATTATCTGGTGCCCAGCCGATTCACAAGCGGCTATGGGCTGTCCATCGAGGTCGCGCACGCCGCCATTGCCTCTCGGCCGGACCTGGTCATCACCGTGGACAATGGCATCACCAGTCTCGATGGCATCGCGCAGTTGCGTAAAAGCGGCATCGCGGTTGTCGTGACGGACCATCACCTGCCCGGCCAGCAGTTGCCGGACGCCAATGCGATCGTCAATCCGCGCCTGCCTGGTGACCCGTTTCCGAGCAAGCACCTGGCGGGCGTGGGCGTGATGTTTTACTTCCTGCTGGCGCTGCGCGCGCGGCTGCGTGCCGACGGCTGGTTCAGGGCCGGGCGCGCCGAGCCTAACCTCGCCCGACTGCTGGACCTGGTGGCGCTTGGCACGGTCGCGGATGTGGTCCCGCTCGACTACAACAATCGCGTGCTGGTCGCACATGGCCTGGCGCGATTGAATGCTGGCGGCGGGCAGCCCGGCCTGCGTGCACTGCTGGCCCTGGATACGACGGGCGAGCCGATAACGGCGACCGAGCTGGCGTTTCGCGCCGGTCCGCGGCTGAACGCCGCCGGGCGTATGGACGACATGAGTTTTGGCATCGAGTGCCTGCTGACTGACGACCCGGCTACAGCGGCCAAGATGGCGGCTCAACTGGACGCCTTCAACCGCCAGCGCCGCGCGGTCGAGGCGCAGATGCAGGCTGAGGCAACGGCACATATGGAGGCACTCAGCGCGCCTTTGCCACCGGTGCTGTGCCTGCACAGCCCGGACTGGCACAGCGGTGTGGTGGGGATCATCGCCGGGCGACTGCGCGAGCGCTACACGCGGCCGGCGGTGGCATTTGCGCCAGCGGCCGACGGTGTGTGGCGCGGTTCGGCGCGCTCGCTGTCCGGAGTGCATATCCGCGACGCGCTGGCAGCAGTCGCAACCCGCCATCCGGGCATGATCAAGAAATTCGGCGGACATGCCATGGCGGCCGGCCTGACGTTGGCGCATGAACATCTGACCGCATTCGCGGCCGCGCTTGGCCACGCCGTGCTGGAGCAAACGGGCGGTGTTTTGCCAACCGATGCGTTACTCAGCGATGGCTCGCTTGACCCGGCACTATTGACGCTGGACCTCGCGCAACGCCTGCACACGGCCGGACCCTGGGGCCAAGGCTTCGCGCCGCCGCTGTTCGACGACGAATTTCAACTTCACGAGACGCGCGTGGTGGGCGGCGACCATCTGCGCCTGCTGCTGTCGCACAGGTCCGGCGGCGAGCGCGTGGGCGCCATCGCCTGGCGCGCGGCAACCCTATGCGAACACTTGGGGGAACGGGTGCACATTGCCTATCGGCCGCAGGTCAATACTTTTCGCGGCGAACGGCAATTGCAGCTCATGGTGGAGGCACTGCTGCCCGTTTGAGCGGGCAGACCGGCCCTCGTCAGGCCACTGCCGCCCTGCTGAGCAAACGCTGGCGATAGGCGTAATACAGAGCCGGCACCACGATCATGGTCAGCCCGGTGGAAAACGCGGTGCCGAAAATTACGCTGATGGCCAAACCCCGGAACACCGGATCCAGCAACATGACCGTGGCGCCCAGCATGTTGGTGAGCGAGGTCAGCACAATCGGGCGCAAGCGCAGCGCGCAGGCGGTGCGCATAGCCTCGCGCAGGCTCATGCCCTGCGCCTCGGCCTCGCGCCCGAACTCGATAATCAGCAGCGATGCCCGAACCACCATACCGACCAGGGCGATGATGCCGACCATTGATGCACCAGAGAACTCGGCACCCATGACCAGGTGGCCGGGGAACACACCGATAAACGCCAGCGGTAACGCCGCCAACGCCACCAGCGGGATCGCGAACGAGCGGTAGTAGGCGACAAGCATCAGGTACACCACCGAGATCGCCAGCAACAACGCGTAGGTCATGTCGCGGTAGGCGTCCAGCATCATCCGGGTTTCGCCTTCCCACAGCATATTGGTGCCGGCGATGGTGTCGGGTGGTTCGTCGTACAAACCCAGGTTACCCACCCGCAGCGGGCGACCCGCGCCATCCTTGACGCTTTCCAGGCGTTGGTTCAGATCCAGCACAGCGTAGAGGCCGGCCCCGGTCAGATACTCGCTGCCGACGAAGATCACCCGCTCGTTGTCCTTGTGCAGGATGGGCACGTCCTCGTAGTCGGGTACCACGCGCACCAATTCCGATACCGGCACGATCTGGCCGGCGGCGTTACTGACCTGAATACGGTCAAGATCCTGCGGACGCAGCTCGTCACGCCGTGGCACCTGGATGCGGATCGGCACCACATTGCGCTCGTCCGGCAGGTGTACGCGGCCAACCGAAACGCCTTCGAACAGCACTTGCAGCACGTCGGCAAGCTGCCGTGGGGAAACACCAGACAAAGCCGCTTTTTCCTCGTCCACCACGACTCGATGGCGGCGCACCGGCTTGGCAACCGAATCGAACACCTCGGCCACTCCCGGGGTCGCCTCGAACTGAGCCCGCACATCGGCCGCTACGCGGCGCATATCGTCCGGATCGTTGCCATAGACCTCGGCCAGCAACTTGGCCCGGCTGGGCGGCCCCGGTGGGTCGTCGAAGGTGCGGATCACGCTGCCGGGATAGCTTCGGCTGACCGCATGCAGACGCGGCCGAAGATCGGCCACAACCTGCATTGAGGTACGCGCCCGCTGGCCGCGATGGATCAGGTTTACCCGTACCTCGGCCTGATGGGCACTGCGGCGGTTCAGGCTGCCGCGCAACAGGTTCGAAAGATCGGTTACCCCCGGCTGAGCCAGCGCAACCAGATAATTGGTTACTTCCGGCGTGGCCCGCAACTCACGCCCGACATCGCGCACCAGCGCGTCCGTCTGCTCCACGCTGGCGTTCTCCGGCAGGTCGATGAAGATATTGAAGGTGTTGATGTCGTCCTTGGGCAAAAAGGTCATCAGCAAGCCCAGGAACGACTTCTCGCCCACGGGCCCCGAGGGACGCAGGTACTGCCAGGCGGGCATCAGGGAAGTCAGGCCAATCAAGGCAGCCATGGCGATGTACAAGCCCCGGCGCAGCAAGGGCCGGTCCAGGAGCAGGCACAAAATGCGGTCGTAAACTCCATACGCCTGCGCGCTTTGCGCCGAGAAATCCGCCAGCAGCGGCTTGGGCCGCAGCCAGCGGCGCGCTGCCCACGGGGTTACTACATAGGCGAACACCAAGGAGGTGAACATTGCGGTCGGCAAATTGACCACGATCGGGAAGAAAAACTCCCCCGGCATACCACTGACGACGATCATCGCCGCGAACACCGCCATCATCGAAAAGGTGGCGAAATTGGTCGCGTTACCGATTTCGGCCACCGCCTGCACCGCCATCGCGCGTCGGTCACCGCCGGGGTTGTCGGTGTAGTGGCGATGGATGTTCTCCACCACAACGATCGCGTCATCGACTAATGAGCCCAGGGCGAGAATCAACGCAAAAAGTGCCACGCGGTTGATGGTCACACCGGCGAAACCATCGGCCATGATCACCGTGAGCATCACCAGCGGTACCACCAGCATTACCATCAGGCCCTCGCGCCAGCCAAGGGTCAGTAGCAAGGTGCCGACCACCGCCAGGATGGCAATGCCAAGGTGTTCGACCAGCGTATTGACCGCGTCGTCCGCCTTGTCGCCATCATTGCGTGTGGTGACTATCTGTACGCCAGCAGGCACGAACTCGCTCTGCATGCGCTTGACCCGCCGCTGTACCTCGTGGCCGATACGCACGGCGTTCTCACCCGCCTTCTTGGCCACGGCGATGGTGACCGCTGGCATCTCATCCCCGCCGAGGGCAGGAAACAGCGGATCGGCCGGCCCGAGCGCCAGACGGGCCATGCTCCGGCGGTCTTGCGGTGGACCGTCAACGGTCTCTGCCACGTCCTCAAGATAAATCAGCCGGCCATCACTCTCGCCTACCACCAGGCGCTGCAAGTCCTCAAGGGAGCCGAGTTGGCTGTCCAGGTACACGCCCGCCCGTTGGCCCTGCAGGGTGATATCCCCCACCGGGCCGGCGAAATTCGAGGCTGCGAGGCGTGCCAGACCCTGGTCCAGGGTGACGCCAAAGGCCTGCATTCGCTCGGGCTCGATCTCGACCCGCAACTCGCGGTCGCGGCCGCCATACACCTGCACGATCGATACGCCACGGACACTGCGCAGTCGCTCGGCCATGCGGTCGGCAATACGCTTGAGGGCGTAATCGTCATAGTCGGTCGACGCCAGGGTGATGGTAACCACCGGCACGTCGTCGGCATCGATTGGCGTAACGGTCGGTGCCCCGGCCTGTGCCGGCAGATGTGGGCGAAGTTGCTCGACCTTGTCGTACACGCGGACCAGCGCCGCCTCCTTGGATATGCCGACGTCAAACTCCACCTGCACCGAGGCCAGCGAATTGCTGGCCGTGCCGTAGGTGTGCTCGACGTCAGGCATCCCCGACAAGGCGGCTTCGAGCGGCGTCAACAGCAGGTTTTCCACTTCCTGCGCACTGGCACCCGGCAGCGTCACGCTGACCTGTGCCGCTGGCACCACGATTTGCGGATTTTCCTCGCGCGGAGTGAGCAGCAAAGCCATGGTGCCGAACAGCGCCACACCCAGAATGACTAGCGGCGTCAGTTTGGAATCGACAAAAAAATCGGCCAGGCGCCCCGCGGCGTTGAAACGCGAATCACTCATTGGCTGGCAGGCGCGCTCAGTTCAAGACGCTCCCCGTCGCGCAAATCGGCCGGCGGGTTGACCACCACCTGATCACCGGCGACAAGCCCCGCCGTCACTTCGAGCTGATCATCAAACTCGCGCCGCGTACGCAGCCAGCGAAATCCGATCTGGCCGTCGTCCGCCACGCGAAAAACGCCGCTCAGGCCGCTGCGTTCGACCAGGGCGGACCGCGGCACTGTCAGCGGCTGATCCTCATCGACCCGAAACTGTGCCCGCCCGAACATGCCGGGCAACAGGCCAATCTCAGGAGGCAGACTGACCTTGACCTCGTAGCGCCGCGTCACCGGATCAGCCGAGGGCACTACCCGCAGAACGCGCCCGCTGTGCGACCCTGGCACGGCGTCCAGCGACACTAGCACCGGCGCCGCCGGATCGAGTTGCATCACCCGACTCTCGGCAACGTAGGTCTGGAACACCAGCGTATGTCTGGCTTCGATTTCAAGGATCGGAACGCCGGGCGTGGCCAAGTCGCCCGCCTCACGCAAACGCCCGACCACCACTCCATCCACCGGGCTGGTGATGCTGGTATAGGCGCGCTGGGCCCGAGCAGTCTCCAATGCGGCCTGCGCCTCGGCCAAGCGTGCCTGCGCCACTTGCCGCCGTACCTCAGCCTTGCGCAAGGTATCCATCGGAACCGCGCCAGTCTTGGTAAGAGCGATGAATTTATCGACATCCACCCGCGCATCGGCCAAATCTGCTTTTGCTGAGGCGCGCGCGGCGGTGGCTTGCCGCACCGCGCCCTCCACGTCCGCCGGATCGATTTCCACCAGTACCTGGCCATCCCGTACCGGGTCGCCTTCGCGCACTGCAAGCTTGCGTATGAAACCGCTGATACGCGACGACAGCTGCACCCGCTCATCCGCAATCACGCTGCCTGGCACGGTGTAATAGCGCGGCACCGTGCTGATGCTGGCGACGGCAAGTTCCAGATCATCGCGAACACGAGGCGCCGCCTGCTGCGTTGAATCACCGCAGGCGGTCAGAATCAGGGGCAACAGCAAAACCAGCAGCCGCTGGCCCGTCCCTGGCCAGCCAAGCTTTGTAGAGAGCATTACCTGGGATCCTTGCGCATACCGTGCAGGGCGAGATCAGTGACGTGATCAATGATGGTCTGACGCAGATCCTGTGGGGTATCCGAAGGCATCAAATAGCGTCGCACCGGCTCTAGGGTGTAGTGCCCAATCGTCAGCGCCAGCGCGGAAGTAGCCAGAAACGACGGCCTGTAGTTCCCCGGCGGCAGGTCGCGTCCGACACGCATGATTTCCCGAAACGGTTCAGCAAACACCCGGGTTGCCAGGTATTCAAGCCGCTTCTCGTCCCGTACCAACAGTTCGCGCCTCAACAAGGTCAGAAACAGCTCATCGCCGTGGATCGCGTCGACCAACACCTCCACCACACGACGTACCTTGCCCTCGAAGGTTGTCAGACCTTTGAGCGCGTCACTCATACGACCAATCCGGCGCCGGAATATGTACTCAAGCGCCTCAAGGTACAACTGATCCTTGTCTTCGAAATGGTGGTAGAGCGCCGCTGGCGTAATGCCACAGGCCTTGGCCAGATCGCGCATGGAGGTCGCTGCATAGCCACCTTCCGCGAACAGGGGTGCGGTTTTTTCCAGTATGTCTTCTTTGTTCAAACGACGCTGGAGCTTACCGGGGTTGGCGGTGCGGGTCATGGTGTCTGAGTACCTTAATGAACGTTAGCCGCGGCGACCGGCATGATACCGGCTTAATTCCGGCTGCACGAGCCCGGAAACGTCAATTAATTCGCAAATAACTCGCCAAACCGGTACGCCGCCGCCACGGATTCGCTCACTCCGCCTTTACGCTCTCACCCCGCACGGCATTTTTCTCGAGCACGCGGGCCACGATCAGTCCCAGTTCAAACAGGACCCAGACGGGCACCGCCAGAATGGTTTGCGAGAACACATCCGGCGGCGTCAACAACATTCCGACCACAAAGGCACCGACAATCACATACGGGCGCGCCCGGCGCAGGCTGGCGGTGCTGACAAAACCGAGCAGCACCAACAGAACCACCACCACCGGTACCTCGAACGCCAGGCCAAACGCGAAAAACAGCGTCAGGACGAAATCGAGATAACTGGTCACGTCGGTCATCACCAGCACGCCGGCCGGCGCGGCGCTGGCAAAGAAACCGAAAACGATGGGAAAGATCGCGAAATAGGCGAAGACCATACCCAGGTAAAACAACACCACGCTGCTCACCAATATCGGAACGGCCAATGCCTGTTCGCGCCGATAAAGCCCGGGCGCGGCGAACGCCCAAGCCTGGTAGGCCACGAATGGCATCGCCAAGAATACCGCCAGCATCATGGCAAATTTGAACGGCGCCAGAAACGGCGCTGCAACCCCGGTGGCAATCATTGAGGCACCCTCCGGCAAACGCTCCATCAGGGGTCGCGCCAGCGTGGAATACAGCGGCTTCGCAAACGGCAATAGCGCGAGCATTGCCACCAGAACCGCCGCCACGGCCCGTAACAGGCG
Organism: Immundisolibacter sp.; assembly: GCF_041601295.1. NCBI lineage: Bacteria > Pseudomonadati > Pseudomonadota > Gammaproteobacteria > Immundisolibacterales > Immundisolibacteraceae > Immundisolibacter > Immundisolibacter sp. The sequence goes on along the minus strand of NZ_JBFIII010000001.1, from coordinate 72,578 downwards.
CGTGCGCAATTCCAGCAGATGCGCCATCAGAGGTTGCTGTGGCGTTGCGTCAGTTGCCATCGACGGATGTCTTGCCCGGGTTGACCGGCGCATCGGGCGGCGGCTTGATCGCTGCGCCCAGGTCAGCACCGGCCGCCGACACCTCTTGTTGCAGATCCTGTAACGGCTCGGTCAGGCGGCTGGCCTCCTCGCGCAGCGTCTGGCGCAACTCCTCGGCCTTCAGTTCGCGGTCGATGTCAGCCGTAAAGCGCTGAACAGTGGCGCGAAAACGCCCAAGCCACAGCCCGGCAGTGCGCGCTGCCTGCGGTAGCCGCTCCGGCCCGAGCACCAGCAAGCCGACGACGCCGACCAGCAGCAATTCGCTGAATCCGATATCGAACACTCGTACCCCAAGCCTTAAGGAAGCGCTGAATAACCCATTCCGGATCTCTCAGCACCCGCCACCGGAAAAGTGCGGTTTCCCGGTGGCTTACAAAATCAATGGCTTACAGGCATTGATTCTGTAAGCGCGTCCGTGCACTGCGGGAGCCGCTGCCGTTCGCGTTACGTCGGGTGCGCGGTGATTGGTCCGGGCAGAGACGGAAACTCGTACTGGAGGCGCTAGCCGTCGTGACGCTCGCGCTGGGTGACCGCGTCGGCGTCCGCCGGCCGCGTCGGCTCACCGAGGCGCTCGGCCAAACGCTCTGCCTCGCGGGCAGCCTCATCCTTCTCGCCATCCTTCATGGCGCTGCGAAATCCCTTGATCGCGCCCCCGAGGTCCCCACCCAGGCTGCGCAAGCGCTTGCCGCCGAACAAGACCAGGACAATGGCGAGAACGATAAGCAACTGAAATGGAGATATACCGCCTAGGCCCATGATTTGATACTCCTAGCTATAGTCAGGATTGGCTATCCGAAAGACCCAGGCCGGCCGTCCGGCATCCGGTCAGGTCGAGCTTCGGGCCGCTTTCTCGTCGATGCCAGAACGACCGAACCGGCGCTCCAGTTCGGCCAGCACGTCATCCACGGCGAGGTCTTGCGATACCAAAAACAGCAGCGTGTGAAACCACAGATCTGCGGTTTCCGCCACGATCCGCTCCGGCACACCGTCCTTGCCGGCCATCACCAGCTCGGTAGCCTCCTCGCCGATCTTCTTGAGCATGCCGTCGAGGCCGGCAGCATACAACCGCGCCGTGTACGACGACTGCGGATCCGCGCCACGCCTTTGCTGCAGCACCGCCTGTAGCCGGTACAGTACCTCATGCATGGTCGTGGTCCGTATAAATTGACTGGGGCGTCTTGAGAACCGGTTCGTCGCTGACCCACCCGTCGTCCGTGAGACGCTGAAAAAAGCACCGCGCACGCCCGGTATGACACGCGATGCCACCGTGTTGTTCCACCCGCAGCAACACGGTATCGCCATCACAGTCCAGACGCAGTTCACGCACGGTCTGCACATGACCGGAAACCTCGCCCTTTCGCCATAAGCGCCCGCGCGAGCGCGACCAGTAGACGGCCACGCCCTGGGTCACGGTGGCGGCGAGCGCCTCCCGATTCATCCAGGCCAGCATCAGCACCTGTCCGGTCGCATCTTCCTGGGCGATCACCGGCACCAGGCCACGCGCATCCCAATGCACCGCATCAAGGAAATCCGCTCCGGGTTCAGACATCGGCCAACTCCCAGTCATCGACCCGCACCACGACGTCGGCGTTCGCCAGATGCGCCTTGGCCTGCGCGATGGTGTACTCGCCAAAGTGAAAGATACTCGCTGCCAGCACCGCGTCGGCGTGGCCGACCAGTACCCCGTCGCGCAAGTGATCCAGGTTACCCACGCCACCGGAGGCAATGACCGGCACCGACACCGCATCGCTCACCTGGCGAGTCAGCTCCAGGTCAAAACCCTCGCGTGTTCCATCCCGGTCCATGCTGGTCAACAGCAGTTCACCGGCGCCCAACGCGACCACTTGCCGGGCCCATTCGATCGCGTCAAGGCCGGTCTGCCGGCGTCCACCGTGGGTGAACACCTCCCAGCGCCCGCGCGCCACCTGCTTGGCATCTATCGCCACCACAATGCACTGATTGCCGAACTGCTGCGCGGCCTCCGCGACCAACTGCGGCCGCTGTACCGCGGCGGAGTTGATCGACACCTTGTCGGCGCCCGCGACCAACAAGCGGCGCACGTCCGCCACGCTGCGCACGCCACCGCCAACCGTAAACGGGATGAACACCTGCTCAGCCACGGCTTCGACCACGTGCAGCAGCGTATCGCGGTCGTCAGCACTGGCGGTGATATCCAGGAACACTAACTCGTCAGCGCCCGCCTCGCTGTAGCGGCGGCCGGCCTCGACCGGATCGCCCGCGTCTCGCAGGCCGACAAAACGCACCCCTTTGACCACCCGCCCATGGTCCACATCAAGACAGGGAATGATCCGTTTGGCCAACATGGATCAGGCGCGCAATTCCGTGACCCGCCGCAGCGCCGTCGCCAGATCCAGGGTGCCCTCGTATAACGCGCGGCCGACGATTGCCCCGGCGATACCCTCGTCCGCGACCGCGCACAACGCTTCCACGTCAGACAGGCTGGTGACGCCTCCGGACGCAATGACCGGCACCGTCACAACACGCGCCAACTCGACCACTCCTTCCACATTGGCGCCACCCATCATGCCGTCGCGGCCGATATCGGTGTAAATGATGGCTTCCACGCCGTCGCGCTGGAAATGCTGCGCCATGTCCAGTACCGAATGCTGCGACAGCTTGGACCAGCCGTCGATGGCAACCTTGCCGTCGCGCGCATCCAGTCCCACGATGATGTGGCCCGGATACTCGGTGCAGGCATCGCGCACGAAATGGGGCATGTTTACCGCCTGGGTCCCCAGGATGACGTAGCGCACGCCGGCATCGAGGTAGGCCTCGATGGACTCCTCATCCCGGATACCGCCGCCCACCTGAACATCCACTTCGCCCACCGCGGCGGTAATGGCCGAGATAATCCTGGAGTTGACCGGCTGACCCGAAACGGCGCCGTCCAGATCGACCACGTGCAGGCGCGTTGCGCCCTCGTCGACCCAGCGCTTGGCCACGGCGACCGGATCATCGTCGAAGACCGTGACATCGTCCATGCGCCCTTGTCGCAAGCGCACACACTTGCCGCCCTTGATATCGATGGCCGGAATCAACAGCATCAGATTCTCCTCAGTCCTCGCCGTTCCAGGTCACAAAATTGGACAGTAAACGCAAACCCGCGTGGTGGCTCTTCTCGGGATGAAACTGCGTCGCCACAAGATTGCCACGTGCCAGCGCAGACGTGAACGTCGTACTGCCATGACTGGTCTGCCCCAACACCAGATCGGCCTGCGTCGGACACACGTAGTAGCTGTGTACGAAGTAAAACCAGGCACCACTCGGAATACCGGCCAGCAGCGGGTGCCCGCGGGCCAGGTCGACCTGGTTCCAGCCCATGTGGGGCACCTTGCGTCGCTCGCCGCCAGCCAGTGTCTCGCCCGCCGCAAAGCGCGCCACGCGCCCTGCCACCAGGCCTAAACCGGCCACACCGCCGTCTTCTTCGCTGAACTCGAACAGGGCCTGCAACCCCAGGCAAATTCCGAGGAAGGGTTTGTTCGTGGCTGCTTCGCGCACCGCCGCCGCCAGGCCGGGCTCCGCCAGACGAGCGGCACAGGCGCCGATCGCGCCCTGGCCGGGGAAGACCACCCGCCCGGCCGCTCGAATCACAGCTGGATCGGCGCTCACAGACACCTTGTGTGCGCCGACCTGCTCCAGCGCCTTCGCCACCGAACGCAGGTTGCCGGAACCAAAATCGATGACAACGGTTTCGCTCATAAAAAGCAGACGCAACCCGGGCCGCCGACGATCAAAGGCTGCCCTTGGTCGATGGCACGACTCCGGCAGCACGCGGATCGATGCTGAGCGCCATGCGCAGCGCGCGACCGAAGGCCTTGAACACGGTCTCGGCGATGTGGTGCGCGTTACCGCCGCGCAGACAATCGATGTGCAAGGTCACCAGGCCGTGATTGACGAAACCCTGGAAAAACTCGCGCAGCAGGTCGATATCGAAATCGCCCACCCGGCCACGCGGGTAGGTGACCAGATAGGTCAATCCCGGCCGACCGGAGCAGTCCAGTACCACGCGCGACAGCGCCTCATCGAGCGGAACGTACGCATGACCGTAACGGGTAATACCGGCTCGCTCGCCCAGCGCCTTGTGCAGCGCCTGGCCAACGGTAATGCCGATATCTTCCACGGTATGGTGGGCGTCGATATGCAGGTCACCAACCGCCTCGACCGTGAGGTCCAGCAAGCCATGGCGGGCCACCTGCTCCAGCATGTGGTCCAGAAACGGCACGCCGCTGGCAAGCCGCACCCTGCCGCTGCCGTCGAGGTTCAGTTCAACCCGGATGTCGGTCTCGCGGGTAGTGCGCCGGATGTCAGCGCTGCGTTGGCTACTCATGCCTGTGTCAGTCTTGTAGTTGCGTCCGCAGGGCGGTCACGAGGGCCCGGTTCTCAGCCGCGGTGCCCACCGTTAACCGCAGGCACTCGGCCAGCACGGGGTGGCTGCCGTGAACGTTCTTGACCAGTATACCGGCCTCGCGCAGCGCACCGTGCACCCGCGACGCCTGACCCGGTGACAGGCGCAATAAAACAAAATTGGTGTCGCTCGGGTAAACGGTCGCGCTGGAGATGCCTGCCAGGGCCTGCAACAGCACAGCGCGATCCTCGCGAATGCGCGCCGCCTCCGCCGCCAGGCGGTCAGCGTGTTCAAGCGCAAACTGCGCAGAAATCTGCGTCAGACTGCTGATGTTGTAGGGCAGGCGTGCTTTATCGAATTCACGCAACCAGTCACGATGGCCAATCAGGTACCCCAGACGCAGACCGGCCAACCCCACCTTTGACAGCGTACGCAGCACCAGTAACTGATCGAATTCGAGCAGCCAGGGCAACACGCTGCGCCCGGCAAATGGGAAATAGGCTTCGTCCACCACTACCAGCCCAGGCGCCGCTGCGATGAGCGCGCGCAGATCAGCGGCGGCAAACAGGTTCGCTGTCGGGTTGTTCGGGCAGGACAGATACGTCAATGCCGGGCGATGCTGCTGCATCGCCGCCAGCATCGCCGGCACATCCAGGCCAAAATCGGCCCGCAGCGGTACTTCCACCACTTCCAGCCCCAGCACTCGTGCGATCAAGCCATACATGGAGAAGCTCGGTGCCGGCAGCAACACACTGGCCGCCGGCCGCGCCAGACAAATATCCAGCAGCTGGATAAGCTCGTCCGAGCCATTTCCGAGCAACAGCCCAAAACCCGGCGGTACGCCGGCCTGGCGGGCCAGGGCCGCGGCCAGTTCGTCTGCCTGGGGCAGTGGGTAGCGGTTCAACTGAACCCCACGCAGGCGCTCCAGCCACGGCGCTTCCAAATCACCCGGCCAGGGATGCGGGTTCTCCATCGCATCCAGCTTGAGCAGTCCGGTTGCCGGCGGCACGTGATAGGCGTTCAGCGCGCGAATCTGCGGCCGAACCAGGCCCTCGATACGCTCAGCTCGCGAGGGCGTATTCATTCTGCCGCCAGGCGACATTCGGCCGAACGGGCGTGGGCGGTCAGTCCTTCGCCACGGGCCAACTCGGCCGCCAGCGGCGCCAGTGTTCCGGCTCCGGCCGCGCTCAGCGCGATCAGGCTGCTTCGCTTCTGGAAGTCATACACGCCCAATGGTGAACTAAAGCGCGCGGTACGCGCCGTCGGCAGCACGTGATTCGGGCCGGCGCAGTAATCGCCGATCGCCTCGGGCGAATGACCGCCCATGAAGATGGCTCCAGCGTGGCGTATATGTGGCAACAAGGCCGCCGGATCGGCGACCGCAAGCTCCAGGTGCTCGGGCGCCAGCGCGCTGGCGAGCGTGGCCGCTTCGATCAGGTCACGGGTTCGAATCAGCGCGCCATGACGTTCGAGCGCCGCCTCCACAATCGCGCGCCGCTCCAGGGTCCCCAGCAAAGCCGCCGCACGTTCGGCCACACGCTCCAGCAATGCAAGGTCGGGCGACAGCAGGATCGCGCGCGCCTGCTCGTCGTGTTCGGCCTGCGCGAACAGGTCGTATACCAGCCAGTCGGCTGGCACGCTCCCATCCGCCACGATCACCACCTCCGACGGGCCGGCGATCATGTCGATGCCCACGGTACCGAACACCAGGCGCTTGGCCGCCGCCACGTAGCGATTGCCGGGGCCGACAATCTTGTCCACGGCTGGCACCGTGGCAGTGCCATACGCCAGGGCTGCCACCGCCTGCGCGCCGCCGACACGAAACACCCGGTCAACGCCGGCGATCCGTGCCGCCGCCAGCACCAGCGGATTGTCCACGCCATCGGGCGTCGGCGAAACCATGATGATTTCCTGAACGCCCGCCACTTTGGCCGGGATGACGTTCATCAGCACGCTCGATGGATAGGCCGCTGTGCCCCCGGGCACGTATACACCGACTCGCTCAAGTGGCGTTACCCGCTGACCGAGCACGCTGCCATCGGCTTCCGTGTAATCCCAGGAGCCGGCCAGCTGGTGCTGATGGTAGGCACGCAGGCGTTCGGCAGCGCCATTCAGTGCCGCACGCTGCGCCGGCGTGATGGCGGCCAGCGCCGCATCCAGGTCCGCGGGTGGCACTTCGAACTCGACCGGCTCGCCCGGCACCCAGCGATCGAGCTTCAGCGTGTAGTCCAACAAAGCCGCGTCACCGCGCTCGCGCACGGCGTTCACGATCGCCTGCACCGATGCCTGCAGATCTGGATCCTCGGCAGCCGCAGTGGCCTGCAGGGAATTAAAAGCGGCCTCGAAATCAGCCGCCTGGCTGTCAAGCCGGCGCATCGGCCACCTGCCGGGTCACGGCCTCCAGCTCGCGGATGAGCCGCTGAAGCGCGGTTTGCTTGAGCTTCATCGAGGCGCGGTTCACCACCAGACGCGAGCTGATGTCAGCGATCAGCGCCAGCGGCTCCAGACCGTTCGCGCGCAGGGTACTGCCGGTATCGACCAGATCGACGATACAGTCGGCCAGTCCCACCAGCGGCGCGAGCTCCATCGACCCGTACAGCTTGATCGGCTCCACCTGCACCCCGCGCTCGGCGTAATACCGCTGCGCCACGTTGACGTATTTGGTGGCCACGCGCAGACGACCGCCTGGCAGCTGCACCCCCGCGCGGCCGGCCACCATCAGCCGGCACCGTGCAATACCGAGGTCCAGCGGCTCGTACAGGCCTTCGCCGCCGTGTTCCATCAGCACATCCTTGCCGGCAATACCAGCATCCGCGGCGCCGTAAGCCACATAGGTCGGCACATCAGTGGCACGGATGATGATGATCTGCACGCCCGGGACACTGGTGTCGACGATCAGTCGGCGCCCAACCTCTCCGACCGGCGCGATGCCGATGCTCGCCAGCAACGGCAGCGTCTGTTCGAGAATACGGCCCTTGGACACCGCGATGCGCAAGCCATCCATCGCTAGATCCTCACGCGGCGCGCCGATCGGGCACACGCCGGATGTCGGCGCCGAGTTGCTCCAGCTTCTCCTCGATGCACTCGTAGCCGCGATCAATGTGATAGATGCGACTGACGTGGGTTTCGCCCTGCGCGACCAACCCGGCCAGCACCAGCGAGGCCGAAGCCCGCAGATCCGTCGCCATGACCGGCGCCGCCTTCAGGAACTCAACGCCGCGAATGAACGCGGTAGAGCCCTCCAGGCGCACATCGGCGCCCATGCGCTGCAGCTCCGGCACGTGCATGAAGCGGTTCTCGAAAATGGTTTCGGTGACGGTAGCGGCCCCCAGGGCCACCATATTCAGGACCATGAACTGGGCTTGCATGTCGGTCGGCATGCCGGGGAACGGCGCGGTCCGCAGACTGACTGCGCGAGGTCGGTTTCCACCCATGTCAAGGCTGATCCAGTCGGCACCTGTTTCAATCTGCGCCCCTGCATCGCGCAGCTTTTGCAATACGATTTCGAGCAGTTCCGGCCGGGTATCCTTGAGCTTGACGCAGCCACCGGTCAGCGCCGCTGCCACCAGATAGGTTCCAGTCTCAATGCGGTCCGGCACCACCCTGTGGTGGGCACCGGACAGGTTCGATCGACCCTCGATGATGAGCCGATCCGTGCCCACGCCCTCGATGTGCGCGCCCATAGCACTCAGACACACCGCCAGGTCAGTCACCTCGGGCTCACGGGCCGCGTTTTCGATGATGCTGGTGCCGTCGGCCAGCGTCGCGGCCATCATCAGGTTCTCGGTTGCCGTCACGGACACCAGGTCCATCACAATGTGTGCGCCGTGCAGACGCCCGGCCCTGGCCTTGACGTAACCGTCTTCCACACGAATGTCGGCGCCCATGGCTGCCAGGCCGTCCAGATGCAGATTAACCGGCCGCTGGCCGATTGCGCAGCCACCGGGCAGGGACACCTCCGCCTGGCCAAAACGCGCCAGCAACGGGCCCAATACCAGGATCGAGGCACGCATGGTCTTTACCAGCTCGTAGGGAGCAAAGTAATTGTTCATGGTGCGCGGATCGACTTCGACCTGCATCTGCTCGTCCACCGACAGCGAGGCGCCCATGCGGCCGAGCAGCTCCAGGGTGGTCGTGATGTCGTGCAGATGCGGCACGTTACTGATGGTCATCGGACCATCGGCCAGCAAGGTCGCTGCCATGATGGGCAGGGCAGCGTTCTTGGCGCCGGAAATACGAATTTCGCCGTTGAGGCGCGCTCCGCCCTGGACAATCAGTTTTTCCACAATGTGTCCAGAGGCGTGCGCTGCAGGCACCGGCCATGGGCCGGCGGGCGGATCAACCCTTCAAGGCATCCAGCAGTTCTTGCAGTTCGCCGCTCTCGTACAGCGACTGCACAATGTCACAACCGCCGACGAACTCGCCGCCCACATACAGCTGCGGCACGGTCGGCCAATTGGAGAAGGCCTTGATGCCCTGGCGCACGGCGTCGTCGGCCAGTACGTTGACTGTCTCGAACTCGGCACCACAGGCTTCGAGAATCTGCACCGTTCGGCCCGAAAAACCGCACTGCGGGAAGCGCCGGTCGCCCTTCATGAACAGCACGACCGGTACGGCATTGACAAAACGATCGATCTTTTCCGTCACATCCATGGGATTGACCTCGCGTGGGGGTGGAGGCTTAACGCTGTTCCCATGCCGCCCGAGTCAGCGTGCGCAGGGACAGGGCGTGGATGGCATCATCGTGCATGTGCCCGGCCAGGGCCTGATAGACCAGCTGGTGCTGTTGTACCAGGCGCTTGCCTGCAAATGCATCGCACACCACCAGCGCCTCGAAATGGCGACCGTCACCCTCCACCGTTGCCACTGAATCTGGCAACCCTTGCTCGATGAGCTTTTTGATGATGTCTGGGTCCATGACGGCAACCGGCAGGGTGAAAAACTGGCCCTAGCCACGCAGCTTGTAACCGCGCGCCAGAAGCCGGAGGCAAAGTATACACAAGGCAGCGTTGGCGCCGATCATCACGGCCGCGCTGAACCACGGCGAAACATCAGAATGGCCGAAGAATCCATACCGAAATCCGTCAATCAGATAAAAAAACGGATTCACCCGCGACAAGGTCTGCCAGGCCGCTGGCAAGCTGTGAATGGAGTAGAAAACGCCACTCAGATAAGTCAGAGGCAGGATCACGAAATTCTGCACCGTTGCGACCTGATCGAATTTGTCGGCCCAGATCCCCACCAACAGGCCACAGGTTGCCAGCAACATGCCGCCGAGCAGGCCGAACAGCAGTAGCAATGCCGGGCTCGCCACGTCCATGTGCAGATAAAGCAACGCCACCAGGTACACCCCGATGCTCACGATGAGCGCTCGCACCAGTGCGGCGCCCACAAAGCCCAGGTAAAACTCCAAATGGGACAGTGGCGCCAGCAGCACAAATACGATATTGCCGGTGACCTTTGAAAAAATAAGGCTCGACGAGGTATTGGCGAACGTGTTCTGGATGATGGTCATCATCATCAGCCCGGGCACCAGAAACTGCGGATAGCTGACACCCGGATAAACGTCGATACGCCCGGCCAGGGCATGCGAGAAAATGAACAGGTACAGCATCGCGCTGACCACCGGCGCGGCTACTGTCTGCATAAACACAACCATGAACCGCTTCACCTCCTTGGCGAACAGCGTCCACAGCCCCAGCCAGTTCTGGATCATGCCGCGTCGATAAGGCGATGGCCGGAGGTGAGTGCCAGGAACACGTGCTCCAGGGTCTGCTCCTTGCTGGTGATCTCGAGCACCGACAAGCCAGCGGTATGCAGCGCCGTGAGCACATGCGACAGAGCATCGGTGTCGCGTTCAACGCGCAGCACCAACCAGCCCTGATCGCGCGAGACCAGGCAGGCATTGACTTCGGGCGGCAGAGCCGCCGGCTCATTCGCCAGGCGCACATGCACCTGATACCACGGCAGGCGCGCCAGCAAACCGCGCTTGTCGTCGAGCGCCACCACGGCACCATGACTCATGATCGCGATACGGTCACACAGTGCCTCGGCCTCTTCAAGATAATGGGTGGTCAGCACGATCGTCATACCCTCCGCGTGCAGGCGCTGCGCGAAGGCCCACAGCGTTTGCCGCAGCTCGACATCGACCCCGGCGGTGGGTTCATCCAGCACCAATACCCGCGGCTTGTGCACCAATGCCTGCGCGATCAACACCCGCCGCTTCATGCCTCCCGACAGGTCACGCATGTTGGCGCCGGCTTTGTCTGCCAGGCCCAGCGCACCCAGTAATTCGTCTATCCAGGCTTTGTGTTGGCGCGCCAGACCGTAGTACCCCGCCTGGATGCGCAAGAAATCACGCACCTCGAAAAACGGATCGAACACCAGTTCCTGTGGCACCACGCCAAGTATCCGGCGCGCGGCTAAAGCATCCCTCTGTACGTCATGGCCAAGCACCGCAGCGTGACCGGCGTCCGGCCGGGTCAGCCCGGCGAGAATATTGATCAGCGTGGACTTGCCGGCTCCGTTTGGCCCCAGAAGGCCAAAGAACTCGCCGGGTTGCACCTCAAGATCCACCCCGCGCAGAGCGTGAACGGATCCGAAATGCTTGTGCAGTTGCTTGACGGCGATAGCCGCCGTCATGACATCGCCAGTGTGGCGTCGATCTGATCGAGTTCGCTGACTGTGCCCAGGCTGCGCAGTGCCGGCGATAACTGGCTGAACTGCACGGTAACGGCGTGCTCGCGCCCCATGCGAAGCCATTCCACCAGCAAGGCCAACGCCGCGCTATCCACGGCGGTGACGCCGGACAAATCAAAACACAGCCGCGACCGGTCCGTGAACAGCGCCGCGCTGGCCGCAAGCTGAGCGCTCACGGTCGAAAAAGTGAGCGGGCCAACAAGACACACCTTACCGTCGGCATCCACGTTCATCTTCGGGGGCGTCAGGAATTGGCGCTGCGGTTGCGCTTTGCCAGTTGCTTGAGCAAGCCGTCCATGCCATCGCGCTTGATGATGGCCGAATACTCGGAGCGGTAGGTCACCACCAGGCTCACGTTCTCGATGATCACGTCGTACACCTTCCACTCGCCACTGCGATTGGTGAGCAGATAATCAACACTCACCTTGGGCCCATCCGGGCGGATGATTTCGGTCCGCACCGTGACCCGGTCGGCCCCCGCCGGCGCCTGCACCGGCAGGAATTTCAACACCTCGCTGTCGTACTGGCGTAACGCCGTGCCATAGGTGCGCAGCAGAAGGTCGGAAAACTCGCCAACGAACTGCTCGCGCTGGGCCGGCGTGGCGGTGCGCCAGTTCGCCCCCAATACCCACTGCGCGGTGCGCTCGCGGTCCAGACGCGGGAATACGACCTCGCGCACCAGCGAAAACAGCGCATGATCGTCCTGGTAACGCGCCGGCTCGGTGCGCAAATTGTTCAGCACCCGCTCGGCGGTTTCACGGATCACGCTGGCCGGATCCGCCTGCGCAGGCTGTGCAGGCGCTACCAGCGATAAACCAGCCAGTAGGAAACCTGCCGCCAAAAGCGTCAAACCTTTCACGTTCACTGTCGTCACTCCTCACTACCTTTGCTGGCCTGCCCGTAGAGGAACTGGCCTATGAGTTGTTCGATCACCAGCGCCGACTGCGTGATCTCGATTTCATCGCCATCCTTGAGCGCGTCGGGCGCACCGCCCGGGTCAAGACCGATGAACTGTTCGCCGATCAGGCCCGCGGTCCGCACGCTGGCCACCGTATCTTCCGGCAACGTGTTGTATCGAGCAGTTATCGCCAGCTTTACCACCGCCTTGAACTGCTCCATGTCGAAGTCGATGGCCGCGACTCGCCCCACCCGTACGCCGGCGATCGTTACCGGTGCCCGCACCCGCAGGCTGCCAATATTGTCGAATCGGGCCACCACGGTGTACGCCTCACCGTCGCGATACTCGGCCAGATTACTGGCGCGCACCGACAGGAAAGCCAGCGCCGCCAGGCCCAGCGCCACAAACAAACCAACCCACAACTCGACTGTGCGATCTTGCATGAAACCGGGTTCTCCTCAAGGTTCGCCAAACATCAGCGCGGTGAGCAGGAAATCGGCGCCAAGCACCGCCAGCGAAGCGGTTACCACGGTACGGGTGGTGGCCCGACCCACACCTTCCGCGGTCGGCACCGCGTCGAAACCCTCGAACACGGCAATCCAGCTCACGACGGCGCCGAACACCACACTCTTGATTACGCCGTTCAGAATGTCGTCGTAAAAATCGACACCGGCTTCCATGTGCGCCCAGTACGGCGCCGGGTCCAGACCCAGCAGCTTCACCCCAACCAGGTAACCGCCAACAATGCCCACGGCGCTGAACGTCGCCGCCAGCAACGGCAGACTGATGAAGCCCGCTAGCCAGCGCGGCGCCAGCACCCGCCGAAACGGGTCCACCGCCATCATCTCCAACGCCGAAAGCTGTTCGGTCGCTTTCATGAGGCCAATCTCTGCTGTCAGCGCCGACCCGGCGCGACCGGCAAACAGCAAGGCACTGAGCACCGGCCCCAGCTCGCGCACCAGTGACAGCGCCACGAGAATGCCAAGGCTGCTCTCGGAGCCAAAATCGACCAGCGTATTGTAGCCTTGCAGCCCCAACACCATGCCCACGAATAAACCCGACACCAAAATGATGACCAGCGACAGCACGCCGACGCTGAATACCTGCTGCGCCAACCGATAAGGCGTCAGGAACTGCGCCGGCACCGCCGCCAGCAGACGTCCCAGGAACAGCCCTGCTCGACCCAGACGCGCCAGGCTCTCCAACACGCGGGCACCGATGTTCGCCAAAAACTCCCTCATGGCGTGCCCGTCAACAGATCGTCGCGATAATCCGCCGCCGGGTAGTGAAAGTGCACCGGGCCATCGGCTTCGCCGTTCAGAAACTGATGCACCATCGGATCCTCAGAGGCCTGTAGATCCCGCGGCGTGCCGTGGCCGATGACCTTGCCCTGGGCAATGACATAGGCGTAGTCGGCGATGCGGCAAGTCTCCTTGATGTCATGCGACACCACCAGGCTGGTCAGTCCCAAGGCGCGGTTCAGGGAAGAGATCAAGCGGGTCAGAATGCCCATGGAAATCGGGTCCTGGCCAGTGAATGGCTCATCATAGAGAATCAGCATCGGATCCAGTGCGATCGCCCGCGCCAAAGCCACCCGGCGCGCCATACCACCGGACAGTTCGCTCGCCATCAGGTCTCGCGCCCCGCGCAACCCCACCGCCTGCAGCTTCATCAGCACCAGCGACCGCAACAGCGCCGGCGACAGGTTAGTGTGTTCCCGCACCGGGTAGGCTACGTTGTCAAAGACGTTAAGATCAGTCAGCAACGCGCCGCTCTGGAACAACATGCCCATCTGCTTGCGCAGGGCGTACAGTTCGGCGCGGGACAGTGTGGTCACCTCTCGTCCGGCGACTGTGATGGAGCCGGCCTGCGGCCGCAACACGCCGGAAATGAGCTTAAGGAGCGTGGTTTTTCCGGTACCGCTTGGCCCCATCACGGCGGTAATCTTGCCGCGCGGGATGTCGAGGTCAATGCGGTCGAAAATGACCCGCGCGCCGCGTCGAAAACACAGGCCCCTCACCTCGATCAGCGACTCGCCTGCGGCACGCGTAACGTCCGCGTCGGACCTATCGTTTATGTTGTTCATGAAGCGGTGCTGTCTGCGGGGCGCGCAAGTCTCGGTCGAGCATCAATGCAGTGTCAACCCGCAGTAGTCTTGTACCGCACCTGTACTGGCGCTCAAGTGCCTGTATGCCAGTTTCAGCGGAGCCCACGTGACCGATCATCCAGCCCAGTCTGCCCTGGCACTCGCTCCCTTGCCGGTATCGGCGCGGGAGGCCGTCGCCGACGCCTTGCATGGTTTACTTGAATACCCCGCGCTGGCCGAACTATCGACCCGAGGCCGCTGGCTTACCGTAGCACCCCGCGTACTGGCGGCCAGCGAGTTCGTCACCGAATTGTGCCAGACCCGGCCCCAACTGCTGGCCGAGTTGCTGGACACCGGTCGGCTGGAGTCCGCTGCCAACGGCGCGGCCGTTTACGCCTCGGTCCAGGCAGGCCTGGCGCAGGTCGCAGACGAAGCTGAGCTGCGCCTGCGGCTGCGGCTGTTGCGCAGCCGCGAAATGTTGCGCATCGCCTGGCGCGATCTTGCCGGCTGGGCGGATCTGGACGAAACCCTTGCTGCCCTGTCCGCGCTGGCCGATGCCTGCATCCACAGCGCACTTGCCTGGCTTTACCGCTGGCAGCTGGAGCAGCTAGGCCCGCCTCAAGACTCCCGTGGACAGGCGGTCGGACTGGTGGTGCTCGGCATGGGTAAGCTCGGTGGCGAGGAGCTGAATTTTTCCTCCGATGTCGATCTGATCTTCGCCTTCGAGCACGCCGGTGTTTGCCAGGGCCCGGGCGAAATCAGTAATGAGGAGTTCTTCCTGCGCCTGGCCAGGCGTCTGGTCAGCGTGCTTGATGAGGTCGATGCCTCAGGCCGGGTATTCCGGGTGGACGTACGCTTACGCCCGTTTGGCAATAGCGGGCCGCTCGCGGTTTCCTTCGACGCGGCTGAGGACTACTACCAGAACCACGGCCGCGACTGGGAGCGCTATGCCCTGATCAAGGCCCGTCCGGTTGCTGGCGATCTTGCCGCGGGCGAGCGCCTTGTTCAGCGGCTGCGTCCGTTTGTATTCCGCCGCTACCTCGACTTCGGCGCCATCGACGCGCTGCGCGCCATGAAGGCTCTGATCGTCGAGCAGGTTCGCCGCGAATCACTGCATCAGAACATCAAGCTGGGTGCCGGCGGCATCCGTGAAATCGAGTTCATCGGTCAGATGCACCAGCTGATCCGCGGCGGGCGCGAGCCGGATCTGCGCTGCCGCGGTATTCGGCAAGTGCTGCAACTGCTTGGTGCACGCGGCCAGCTGCCGGCCACGACGGTCGACGAACTGCACGCTGCCTACGATTTCCTGCGGCGGCTCGAAAATCGCCTGCAAATGCAGCAGGACCGCCAGACTCACGAGATTCCGGCAGATCCGGTGGCCCGCAGCCGGCTGGCGCTGGCCATGGATTATCCCGACTGGGATGGTTGCGCTGCGGCGCTTGGCGCCTGGCGCAGGTGCGTGCACGACCATTTCGCCTCTCTTTTGGGTGAGACCCGTAGCCTACCCCCGGCGCAGCGGCTATGGCCAGACGGCCTCGATCGACCACAGGCAATGGCCGAGTTGACGGATCTTGGTTATGCGGATCCGGAACAGGCTCTGGCCCACCTGAAGGCACTTCGCGACGGACGCGCCTGCCGCATCGCGTCCGCCGCGGCGCGTCAGCGTCTGGACACGGTACTGCCGGATCTGCTGCGCGCCGCAGCCACCACCAACCAGCCGGAGCTGACGCTCGGCCGCTTATGCACGCTGATGGAGGCGGTGGCCACCCGCTCTGTCTACCTTGCGATGCTGATCGAGCACCCGTTGGCACGAGAGCACCTGGCGCGCCTGATGGGCGCCAGCGCCTGGATAGCCGACTGGATTACCAGTCACCCCGTGGTGCTGGACGAGTTGCTCGATGCGCGCACCCTGTATGCGCCACAGACCGGCGCGGACGTGGAACGCGAACTTGATCAAGCGCTGTCCACGGTTGCCACGGATGACCTCGAAACCGCCATGAACGCGCTGCGCGAACACCGGCACGCGGCTGCGCTGCATGTCGCGGCAGCGGAGATCGGCGCCCTGCTGGACAGCCACGAACCGACACAGGCCTTGACCGAGCTTGCCGAAGTTCTGCTGCGCCGCGCGCTGCTGCTGGCGCAAACGCATATGAGCCAACGCCACGGTCGCCCGCGCGATGGCGCTGAGCCAAGCCGCGAGGCACAGCTGCTGGTGATCGCTTACGGTCGCCTCGGCAGCGCCGAACTCGGCTACGAGTCGGACCTTGACCTGGTGTTCCTGCACGATGCGCTGGGCGGCCACACCGATGGCCCGGCGCAACTGGCGAACGAAACCTATTTTGCGCGCGTGGTGCAGCGCCTGACGCACATTTTGACCACCCTGACGCCCGCCGGACGCCTGTACGAGATTGATTTTCGCCTGCGCCCGTCCGGCAACGCAGGCCCACTGGTCACAACGCTCAGTGGCTTTGAAACCTACCAGTGCGAGGAGGCCTGGACCTGGGAACATCAAGCCCTGGTGCGGGCCCGACCGGTGGCTGGCGATGTCACGCTGGGCGCCGCGTTCGAGACCACGCGACAGCACGTGCTCTGCCAGGCACGTGAACCCGACCAGCTACGACGCGATATCGCCACCATGCGTGAGCGCATTCGTGAGGAAAAGGGTCAGCCAGCGCAGGGCTTTGACCTGAAGCTGAGCCCCGGCGGGCGGGTCGACATCGAGTTCATCGCCCAGTATCTGGTGCTGGCTCACGCCCACACACACCCGCAAATCACTGCACCGCGCGGCACCACCGCCATCCTGAACCTGGCCGGGAAACTTGGCCTACTTGCGCCCGATGCGGGTGCCGCGCTCGGCGAGGCGTTCGTTTCCTTGTGCGCCATCGAGCGCCAGCAGACCCTGCATGGCCTGGGGAACGTGGTGGAGTTGCCGACCGTGGCACCTGCCGCGCAGCAGGTGCGTGAAGCGTGGTTGAACCTGTTCGGGGAACAGGCCAAACCTGACTGATACCTGAACGCCGGGTTTCAAAGCAAAAACCAGGTCGCCAGGCCAAGAAAAATGAAGAATCCGCCCGAATCGGTCAAGGCCGTGATCATGACCGAACCACCGAGTGCCGGGTCCGCTCCAAAACGGATGCGCAGCATCGGTATCGCCACCCCCGCGGTGGCTGCGAGCAGCAGGTTCAGCGTCATCGCAGCCGTCATCACCATTCCCAGCGAAACGCTGCCGTAAAGCGCCCACGCCAACACGCCCAGCAAACTGCCCCACAGCAGGCCGTTGACCATGGCAACGCCCAGCTCCTTCTTGAGCAGACGGCCGAGTGCCTCCGGTGCTACCTGACCGGTGGCGGCGGCGCGCACGATCATGGTGATGGTCTGGTTGCCGGAATTCCCGCCGATGCCGGCGACGATGGGCATCAGGGCGGCCAGCGCCACCAGCTTTTCGATCGAACCCTCGAACACCCCAATCACGCGCGAGGCAATGAATGCGGTCACCAGATTCACCGCCAGCCATGACCAGCGGTTCTTGACCGAGTCCCACACCGAGGCAAACATGTCCTCGCCCTCGCGCAGACCGGCGCGCGCCAGCAACTCGGCCTCACTTTCCTCGCGGATGAAATCGACTACATCATCCACGGTCAGGCGCCCCACCACGCGCTTCTGTGCGTCCACCACCGGGGCGGAAATCAGGTCGTAGCGCTCGAAGGCCTGCGCCGCCTCGCCGGCATCGTCCTCCGGCTCGAAGCTAACAATCCCCTCCCGTTGCATCACCTGCGACACCTGCTGCTCCGGATCATTGATCAGCAGGGCCTCCAGCGACAGCAGACCCTTCAGGTTGCCGCCACGATCAACCACATACAGTGTGTCAGTGTGATCGGGCAGTTCGTCGAAGCGACGCAGGTAGCGCAGCACCGCCTCCAGGCTGACGTCCTCACGCACGCCGACCATGTCGAAATTCATCAGCGCGCCGACCGATTCG
Organism: Immundisolibacter sp.; assembly: GCF_041601295.1. Classification (NCBI taxonomy): domain Bacteria; kingdom Pseudomonadati; phylum Pseudomonadota; class Gammaproteobacteria; order Immundisolibacterales; family Immundisolibacteraceae; genus Immundisolibacter; species Immundisolibacter sp. Next base: position 54,451 of record NZ_JBFIII010000001.1, on the reverse strand, counting down.
GGCGGATAGGACATGGCCGCCCGCAGTTGCTCGCGCTCGGCACTGCCCAGGGTCTGGAACAGGTCCTCGATCAACTTCGCTGGCAGGTCGGGGGCGAGATCTGCCAGTTCGTCCGCGTCCAGGGACTGTGCTGCGGCGCGTAATTCGGCCGCATCCATGGCCTCAATCAGCGACTCGCGTACCGGGTCGGAAACTTCAAGCAGAATGTCGCCGTCCCGGTCGGCCTTGACCATGTCCCACACGAAGCGCCGGTCATTGTGCGGCAGCGACTCCAGGATGAACGCGACATCGGCCGAATGCAGGCTGTCCAGGCGCTCCTGCAGAGCCACCACGTGCTGCTTGTGAACGAGGTTCTGAACCAGTTCGTGCCGCGGCATGTCCTGCCGGTGCACCAGGTTCTCCACCAGCTGGTGACGCGCCAGCAACTCCTGAACCTCGCGCAGGTGCTGCTGGACATCGTCCGCGGAGCGGTTGGCGGTTTCGGTCATGGCGGCGCTGGCTGGGTCGGTGGTTGCCAACGCGAGCGGTCGGCTAGAAAAAAGCTGATCTATTGTCCATAAAACCGACGGTTCAAGACTGGCGCCGAGGGTTACCCAGCAGGTACTGACCCGACGCTTTCGCGGCCGGTAACGGCCGGTGGCCGGGGCATGCCAGGATCGATCACAGATCCTTGACTCAGCGCATTGCCCACGTCAGCGGGTCCATTATGCGCGGCGATGGCCAGTTTTAGTCGCGATTACCCCGTGGATCACGGACAGATTTCCAGGCTGACGCCCTGGCGCTGCATGCTGGCCTTGAGCGTGTCGGCGGCGGCGGCATCGACCGTGAAAGTCCATCGCAGCTGCGCCTGGGGCGCGTAACGCTCGCCAATCTGCGCCTGCACGCCCTTGGCCGCGAGGTTGCGCTGGTGTTGCTGGGCGGTACTGCGCTGACCGAACACACCGAGCGAAATACCCGCCCCGCCTTCGCTGCCCCGGAATCGGTACCAATCGCGCATCGCCGCTGATTTCAGAGCCTGCTCGACGGCCTCGACTTCGCCAAGCGAACCACTCCAGAACACCCAATAGCGCGGCTGCGCCCGACCCCGCTGACTCAGCTTCAGATCGCTCACGCCTGCTTTACGCAATCTGGCACCGGCGGCCTCATGCTTGTCGCCCGACAGGAATCCGGTCCGATAGCACAACGGCCCGGCGTCGGGCACGCTGGAAGGCTCGGTGATTGCCGTCGCAGCCGCGGGTTCGGCAGCGGGACTCGCGCCAGGTGCGGAGGCGGGCGTTCCCGGCACGACCGCCACCACCGACGGCCTCTCGGACCCGTTGGCTGGCTCCGCGGGCGCGCTGGCGGGTTCGGCGGACCCTGCCGAATTCACGGCGACTGGCGAGGACAAGGGTGGCTCGCCGCTCGCCTGCGAAACCGCGGCGTCGTCCGCTGTGCCCGGGGGGGTGTCGGAGGTAATCCCCAGTTCCCCGGTGCGCGGGGGCAGCCGCGGCAGTTCGCTGAGCAATTGCAGCCGCTTCGCATCCTGGGTCGGCGCCACCTGTTGTGCGGTGGGCTTGGACGGCAAGCTGAAACCCGCCAGCCAGGCCGCGCCCGCCAAACCGTTCAAAATCAGCAGTAACCACAATATTTTTTTCATTGTCCTTCCCGCGCAAGAATCTGGCCAAGGCCTTCCAACACCAAATCCGGCGCCAGTTGGACCGTTGCGGGCAGCGACAACACCGACGCAAGCGCCGACGCGTCGCCCCCAGTAAGCCATATTTCACTTCCCGGCAGACGTTGGCACAGCGTCCGCACGGCGTGTTCGATACCCCCCAAAACAGCCATATATGCACCGGCCGCCACGGCGTCCGCCGTTGACGTCGCCGCCACGTCACGGCCGCCCGCGGCCTGTCCACCGGCCAGACCGGTGCGCGCGTAAAACGCTTCCGCCATAAGGTCCAGCCCCGGAAAAATAACGCCCCCAAGGTGCTGACCATCGGCCCGCAACCCGTCCACTGTGACCGCCGAGCCGCAATCGACCACGATTGCCGGCGTGTCGGGCCGGCGCTCCCAGGCCCCGACCAGCGCCGCCCAGCGGTCGAAACCCAGCTGAGCCGGATCAGAATAACCGTTTCGGACCCGTCCACAGCGGGCGGTGGGTACGGCCAACCAGGCCTCGATCCCCCAGCGCGCGCGCACGGCTGTTTTCAGGGCCGACAACACATCGCCCCGCGCCACCGCCGCAATGGCCACCCGGCGTGGCGGTTGAAGGAATAGGGCCGCCGCGAGCACGCTGCTACAGAACTCGGCCGGCTGCCTACCCCGCCACGCAGCGGCGGCCGGCTGTATCAAGTCGCCTTGCTCCCAGCCGGCCCACTTCAGGCGGCTGTTGCCAAGATCAAATAGGAGGTCCAAACCCGGCCCTGACTGTCACCTCGCCGCCCCATACCGGCCGCCGACGCCCAGCGCACTCCAGCAATAAGGCGCCATTGGCATCGACACCACGCGCGACGCCGGCAAGCCGCTCGCCAGCCCAGTCCACATGCACCGGATGATCGGCCAAGGTGTCGAACTGAGCATAGGCGGCCAACCACGGGCCAAGGCCCTCATCTGGAAACCGCGCCAGAACCCGCCGCACCGCGCCGGTCAACTGCGCGGCCAAAACATTACGGTCCCAGTGTTCGCCGTTGATCCGCGCCAGACTGGTCCATGCCTGATCGATCGCGGCGCCGTCGGCCTCCTGCATGTTGACGTTAATACCAACCCCCACCACCACCCAGCAGGGGCCCTGCGTTTCGCCCTGCAGTTCGATCAGGATGCCGCCGAGTTTATGTCCATCGCACAACAGATCGTTTGGCCATTTAAGGCCAACGCCGGGAACGCCGCGTGCCGTGATCAGCTGTGCCAAGGCAACACCCACCGCCAGACTAAGCCCCGCCAACGCAGCCGGCCCGAGCTCATACCGGTGGGCCAGGGACAGATAAACATTGCGCGCAAACGGAGACTGCCAAACCCGACCACGGCGGCCCCGCCCGGCGCTTTGATGTTCGGCCAGGCAGACACCAACGCTTTCCCCCTGCGCAATACGTGCTGTGAGATAGCCATTGGTCGACGGCAGGGAATCGAAGACTTCCAGGACTTCGGGCGACCCATCGCAACGGGCCAGTTCCTGTTCCAGGCGCGCTCGATCGAGCAAATGCAATGGGGGATCAAGCCGGTAGCCCCCCGGGCGCTGCGTCTGTACCGCCACCCCCCAACGGGCAAGGCCCTGGATCTGTTTGCACACTGCCGCGCGACTGACACCCACGCGCTCGGCCAGACGAACGCCGGAATGCCAATCACCGTCGGCGAGCAGACGCAGCAAGGCGAGACTGGTAGCAGAAGGCGACAACATGGGTAGGGTGCGAAATCCGCCGGCACGAGAGGGGCGTGCCCCGAACACGACTCGAACGTGTGACCTTCCCCTTAGGAGGGGGACGCTCTATCCACCTGAGCTACCGGGGCGCGGTCGGGCATCGTTGGCGGTGCCAACGGACCAGCCACTAACACTACCCGAAGCGGCTGCGTCACGTCCACCAAGGGTCTCAGGCAACGAGCATCAACATCAGCCATACCGCGCCGGCACCTGCGACGAGACTGAGAGCCGCCAGCCACAAAGGCGCACTCGGCCCGGCCTTGTCGAAATACTCAGCGTTTGACTTGCGGCCGGTGAACATCGCTTTGATCAGGTTCTCGCCGCGTAACCAATACAGCAACACGGCGCCGACGTGGGCCGCCACAGCAAGCAGCAGCAAATTGAAATTCCACTTGTGCAGGGTCGTCAGAAGATCGCTCACACCCTTACTGACCAGCGGGTACAGCGGACCTTCGTTAAAGATGTCATCGTTCGCGAACAGGCCAGTCGCCACCTGAAACAACAACATCAGCAGTAGCACCACAACCATCCAGCCCCCAAGAGGGTTATGCCCCAGATAGTGCACAGGCGAGCGGCTGAACCAGGCGCGAACATAAACCACCACGGCGCGGGGTCCGTACACGAAGTCGCCAAAGCGTGCCTTAGCGCTGCCCCAGATGCCCCACAACAGGCGGAAAACCAGCAGCGTCAGTACTCCGTAGCCGCAGCGCATATGCCAGGTCATGAACTCGACTCCGGCCTCGGCACTCACCCATGAACCGGCCAGCAACACCACCAGTGCCCAGTGAAACAGCCGGACTGGCCAATCCCACACTGCCACTTCGCTCGCGTCGTTGTCCGCCTGATCCCGCTGTGTTTCGCCGCTGATCTTCATCATCCCTGCGCCAGTTGAGTATGTTAGGGTGCCGCACCGCCGAGCTCGGAAGGCCCCATAAAACGGCACGGCCCTTGTCACTGAATCATCGAGTGGCACCACCCTGGATAGTGGCACAACCATTCCGGTTCGCCACCACCCGAAACAGTCACTCCAGCCGACATATCCCAGACCTCCTAATGATGCTCAAGACACCCCAGGGCGGTCCGAGACGCAACAGTCAGCGCCATGTTGCGAAAAATTGCCTCCACGGCACCGCCATCGGCCCACCAGGCGACTGCACTTAAGGCTACCTGCGGGTCAACATGCTGCACAAGACTGCCCACAGCTTCCGGATCACGGGGCTGCACACCGTGCTGACCCGTGCGCTCGCATTAATGCAACACAGCTCACTGTGGCAACCGGCATGAGGCGCGCGCTGTTAATCGCCATCTTCGCGCTTGTCCTCAGTGCCGTCATTCCGCTGTTCATTGGCGGTACCGCCCTGTTCCCGCAACTCGCAGCACTGCCGCTGCACGTGTGGGTGCTTGCGCTTGGCAGCGTGGCGGTCGGCTGGAACTTCAACGCACTGCGCCTGCGGCTTGTGCTCGGTGGACTTGGGCGAAGCCTGGGCTATCCGCGGGCGGTCGCCACCGTACTGGCAATCGAATTCTCTACCAACGCTACTCCGGCCGGCAGCGGCGGCTTGCTGGCCTACGTCTACCTACTGACCCGGCGTGGCGTAACAAGCAGCCAGGCGGCCGCCATGTACGCCCTGGATCAGGTACTTGACCTGAGTTTTTTCCTGGCCGCATTGCTCGTGCTGTCGCCACTGGTGCTACTCGGCCCGAACGAAATGCACCTGGGTTGGCAGCTTGGCACCCTGCTCAGCTTGCTGCTGGGTGGCGCAATGCTGCTGTGGTTGACCGCGCGCGATTACCGGCGGGTACTGCTGCTCGCGGGGCATGCGCTGCGGCATCTGCGCATTTCGGTCGCCCGTCGGCGCCAGCTGGCGCGCTGGATCCTGCGTTTTCGCACCGGCGTCAGCCTGTTGCTGGGCCTTGCCCGCTGGCGCCTGGGGCTGATGTACCTACTTTGCATGGGTCACTGGCTGCTGCGCTACAGCGTACTGTACTGGGTACTGCGCGGCCTGGGTCAGCCCATGCAGTGGTCCTACCTGTTTCTGACCCAGATGGTCAGTTTTGGCGCGGGCCAGGTCACCCTGCTGCCAGGCGGCACCGGAGGGGTGGAACTGGGTTTCAGCGGGCTGCTGGCGCCGTGGCTGCCGGTTACCACGCTGGCCGCAGCACTGGTCGCCTGGCGCTTTGCCACCTACTACTGGAATCTGCTCGCCGGGAGCCTACCTTTCGCGCTGCTTGTTGGCCGTCACCTGTGGCAGACGCCGCCCAGCAGCTGACCTGGGTAACCGATCGGGACGTCGTCAACCGACCTCACAGCCGCGCAAAAAAAACCGGCGCCCGCTAGGCAGGCGCCGGGTTTTACTACCGGTTTTCAGTAATCGATCAGCCGTTCTCAGACCACGCCCAACTCGCGCAGCTTGCCGCGAATCTGCTGCTTGAACGGCTCTGGCGCCTCGCGCACCGGAGGCATGATGCGCCCGGCATGCAGCCCCAGTTCCTCGAACCACACCTTGATGCCGGCCAGCGCCGAGGCATACGTTGCCGTCTGCACCACCGTCCACAGGAACACGTCGGCATAGAACTCGCGGACTGGGTTCAGCTTGTCGGACACCACGCGCGCTTCTTCCCACTTGCCTTGTGCGGCCAGTGCGCGGTACTGCTTGACCAGCGGACGCAGCTTGCCGTACAGGATGTATGAGAGCTCACCCCAAACCACCTGACCGCCCAGGCGCAGGTCTTCCAGGAACACCGACTCCAGCGGATCGGACACGATGAAATCCTTGCGCAGGTCGTGACGCAGCTTGAGCGTCTCGGCACGGATCAGGTGGCCCTGCTTGACGGCCACGACTGTGTCCAGATCCGCCAGACGGCGCATCAGGTCAAAGCCCAGCACCTTGCCGGACACCGGCGTGCGGTACAGGCACACGGCCAGATCGGTACGGTCCGTCAGGTACTTGAACCAGTCGAAGATTTCATCATCGGTGCGCAGCTGCACCACCGGATTGATGACCTCGGCGCCCTCGAAACCGAGCTTCTCGACGTACTGCATCTTCTCGAGCGCCTGATGCACCGACGGGTCCAGAATGATGGTCCATAGTGGAATCTTGCCGCGGGCGGCCTCGGCCACCACCTGGTGGTACTTGAGCCACTCGCTGAGTGTGACGTTCCAGCACTCGGCGATGAATCCGCCGACCACCAGACCCTCTATGCCCATGTCGATGAACTGATCGATGTTCTCACGCAGCTTCGGATAATCGAACTGGAAATCGTCGCCGACCGGGCTGACCGGGCACATATAAAAGCCCTTGACCTTTTCGGTGGCCCAGGCCTTGGCGTCCTTACGACTGTAATCTGGCATGACAGTGTTCCTCTCGGGTTAATTGCGGGCTTATCTCAGACCAGGCCCAACTCTTTGACCTTGGCGCGAATGTACTCGGCGCGCTCGTCCGACACCGCCTTGACTGGCGGAATCATGCCGCCAGCCTTGAAACCGAGGGCGTCGAACCAGACCTTGACACCGGCAACGGCGCCAGCGTAGGTCGCCGTGCGAACAATTTCCCACAGCAGGAGTTCACCCAGGAACTCGCGCACCGGGTCCAGCTGCATGGAGACCGTACGGGCCTCTTCCCACTTACCCTGCGCCGCCAGCGCGCGGTATTGGTCGATGATAGTGCGCTTCTTGCCATAGGCCAGGTAGGAGATCTCGCCCCAGCAGATTTGCCCACCGACGCGCAGGTCGTCCAGAAACACCGCCTCGGTCGGGTCCGACACGATAAAGTCCTTGCGCAGGTCGTGGCGCAGCTTGAGCGTCTCGGCCCGACTCAGGCTGCCCTGCTTGACCGCAACAACAGTGTCCAGATCCGCCAGACGGCGCATCAGATCAAAGCCCAGCACCTTGCCGGACACCGGCGTGCGGTACAGGCAAATGGCCAGGTTGCTGCGGTCGGTCAGGTACTTGAACCAGTCGAAGATCTCGTCATCAGTGCGCAGCTGCACCACCGGATTGATGACCTCGGCGCCCTCGAATCCGAGCTTCTCGACATGCTGCATCTTCTCCAGCGCCTGATGCACCGACGGGTCCAGGATGATGGTCCACAGCGGCAGGCGGCCCTTGGCGGCGTCGGCCACCACTTCGTGGTAGCGGTACCAGTCGGACAGGGTCAGGCTCCAGCACTCGGAGATGAAACCGCCAATCACCAGGCCATCAATGCCGGCCTCAATGAATTTCTCGACGTTGAAGCGCAGCGCCTCCTCATCCATCTTGCCGTCTTTGACGGGACTGATCGGGCACTGGTAAAAACCGGTCAGTTTCTTCAAGGCCCAGGTCTTGGCATCTTTGCGATCGAATTCGAGCATGGCACGCTCCTTATGTGCGGGGTTGGCTGACGGAGAAAACAGACTGACTGGCCGGTCGGTAAATGGGCTAATACGCCACGACCACACCGCAAGCCGATTGTTTGCGAGCCGCAGATGATTTCAGACTCAGCCGGGTAAATCAATCGACACCCCGCAACCGCGGGACGGACTGGGCATACCATGTCCGCTGACCGCCTGTCCCCACTTAAACCATCAACACCTATCCGCAGGAGGCAAGACATGAGTACATGGCCCACTGCCCTGATCGTCGGCGCCGGCCCCGGCCTGGGTCTGGCGCTCGCCCGCCGCTTCGGGCGCGAGGGATTTGCGATCGCGCTGGTTGCGCGCCGCGAGGCCATGCTGGCGGAACTCTCGGCGCAGCTGTCGGTGCTCGGTCCGCGTCTTAAAACCTATGCCGCTGATACCACAGACCCAGCAGCGGTAAGCGCGGTCTGCGCCGCCACCCTGCGCGATCTTGGGGAGCCATCGGCGCTGATCTATAACGCCGGTAGCTACCAACCCGGCGGCATTGCCGATATCACGCCCGAACAGTTTGAAGCCGCCTGGAAAACCGGTTGCATGGGGGCCTTCCTGTTCGCCAGGGAACTGCTGCCGGCGATGGCCGCCGCCGGTCGCGGCAGCGTGCTGCTGACCGGCGCCACCGCCGCCTTACGTGGCGGCAAAGGCTTTGCCACACTGGCCATCCCCAAGTTCGGTCTGCGTGCGTTGGGGCAGTCCATGGCGCGCGAGTACGGGCCGCAAGGCGTCCATGTAGCGCATGTGGTCATCGACGGCCAGATCGACACGCCGCGCCTGCGCGAGCGCGAGCCGGATCGCGCAACCCATACCCTGCTGGCCACCGACGCGATCGCCGAGAGCTACTGGCAACTGCACTGCCAGGACGCCACGGCCTGGACGCAGGAGCTCGACCTGCGCCCGGCGGTGGAAAGCTTCTAGTTCCGCATCGCGCCGAAGGGCACAATAGGTCATCCCCCCGCTGCCCAGCACCCTACCCAAATGCGCGCGCTTCGACTGACCCTGCTCCACGTCCTTGCCCTGCTTGCAGCCTGTAGTACGGCGCCGCAGCGGCTGGATATCAAGCCCACGATCGACGTAAACGGCCGCAACGTTGGCCAGAACACGCCTGTCTCGGTGACAGTGATCGATCGCCGGCAGCTTACCGAAGCCCAGCGCAGCGGTGGCGTGACCGGTGTCGACCCGGCCACGAACGTGGTCGACGTGGTTTACCAGGAGGCAACCCGTGCGCTGGAGCGCTTGGGCCTTGCCGTCGAGCCATCCGCCGGGCCGCTGAGCAACACGCTGACTCTGGAGCTGCTGCAGATCAATTACGATCTGTCGAGCGCGGTGATCAAAAAAACCGTGTTTGTAGATGCCGACATCCGCGCCACCGCGGCCGGCGGCGGTAATACCTTCGCGACCACTTACCGCGCGCATCAGGAACAGGAAGTGGCCTTTCATCCGGCTCCGGCCCTCAGTCAGCGCCTGGTCAATCAAACACTGTCGAACGCACTCAGTCGTGCCTTCGCCGACCCGCAATTGATGGGTGTGCTGACTCAACGCAACACCCCTTGAAGGGTCCGACCCACTGGCTTTAAGCATTTTTCACTCTGTATATAAGGATAGGGAAACCCGATGACCACCATCCCGACTCTTGACGACCTGCTGGCCAAAGCCCATGCCGTGGGGGAACTGGCCGCTGAACACGCGCCAACCACGGAGCGCGAGCGCCGCCTGGCCGCCCCGGCAGCGCAGGCGCTGCTCGAATCCGGACTGATCAAGATCCTGCAACCAGCCCGGTTTGGCGGCTACGAGCTCGGCTTCAGAGAATTGGTCCGCGTTGGCCAGGCCATCGCTCATCACGACGTGTCCGCCGCCTGGGTGCTGTGCATCCTGGGCATTCACCACTGGTGGGGGGCGTTTGTGAGCCCGGAACTTCAGGACGAACTGTGGGCTGACGATCCGGAAACCTGCTTCGTCGACTCATTCGCGCCCAATGGCAAGGCGGCGCCGGAGTCCGGGGGCATGCGCCTGTCCGGAAAATGGGGCTTCCTGTCGGGCCTGCCGTGGGCGGACTGGGCCGCGGTGGGCGCCATCGCGCCGAGCGCGCCAGGTGCGGAGCCCGAGTACCTGATGCTGTTTGTCCCCAAATCCGATTTCAAAGTGGTGGACGACTGGCATACCGTTGGTTTACGCGGCTCGGCCTCGGCCAGCGTGCAGGTGGATGATGTATTCGTGCCGACCCACCGGGTGTTTCGCATGGGTCACGCCATGGCCACCGGCGACATCCCGGGCCACGCCGTCAATCCGGGCCCGCTGTACCGGGTATCGTTGGTCGGCGGTCTGGGCCTGGCGCTGGTGCCGCCGAGCCTGGGCGGCGCACAGGCCCTGCTGCGACGGTTTCAGGAACGCGCCGCGGCCCGGGTACCACTATTCTCGGCTCAGCGTCAGGCAGAACTGGTGCTGTCGCAATCCACGCTGGCGGAAATGGCGGTGGAACTCGACATGGCCGAAGGCCTTATGTACCGCTACGCGGATGAGGTCACCGAGCGCGGCGCCAGTGGGGAGGCGTTTGACACCACCGACCGCACGCGCCTGTACGCATGGCGAGCGATGATCGCCCGCCGCGCCCGCGAGGCCAATTTCAGGCTGACCGAACTGGCCGGGGCCAGCGCCATCTTCGAGAACGAGCCTTTGCAGCGCTACTGGCGCGACGTACACGCCATGGGCCAGCACGTCGCCCTGAACTACGAATCAGCCGTCCGCAACTACGGACGCAGCCTGCTCGGACTGACTCCCGACGCGGTGCTGTATTGAGAATTGACCCGCGACCGCACTCTCGAACGTTTGTACAGGAAACCAAAGCCGGTGTTATAACGCGGCGATGCCTGGCCAGACCGGCGCAAGTGCGTATATCCACCAGGGAGAGAACACATGGAAGGTATCTTGAAGGTCGGCAGGATGCCGCTCAGCGTGGTGGCACGCGTCACTATCTGGCCGCTGATCGGCCTGCTGACACTGCCGGTGATCGGTTGGGCGCTGGGCGGTGGTATCTGGCACTGGCTGACGCTGATGGTATTCGTGGCGGTGTCACTGATCGACCCGTTCGTCGGGCCCGACAACATCAACCACCGCGAACAGGACGAGGCCGCGCTCGAAACCAGTCTCTACTACCGGGCCATGCTGTGGCTGCTTATGCCGGTGCAATGGGGCGTGGCGGTGTTCTGCTATTGGCTGTTCACGCAAGGTGATCTGAGCACGGCCGAGCAGGCCGGCGTGCTCCTGTCGTCGGCCATCGCGGTCGGCTTTGGCGCCACCGCGGCGCACGAGCTGGCCCACCATGGCCAGCGCTTCGACCGCTGGATGGGCATCCTGCTGTTCACGCCGATCAACATGTGCGACTTCGCGATCTACCATAACTACGGCCACCACAATCGGGTGGCCACCCCGGAAGATCCCGGCTCGGCCAAATACGGCGACAAGATCGGCGCCTTCGTCCTGCGCAGCATCGTGTTCAAGACCCTGATGGGCTGGGAGATCGAAGCCACCCGCCTGAACCGTCTGGGCAAATCGCCCTGGTCCCTGCACAACGGCATGCTGTGGATGACGGTGCTGCCACTGATCTGGCTGGCGGCAATGGTGGCGCTGTTCGGTTGGCTGGCGGTGCCAATGTTCCTGGCCCAGTTCGTGTTCGCCCGCGGCCTGCTGGCCGTGGCCGATTACCTGGAGCACTACGGCCTGGGGCGGCGGCGCTTGCCCGACGGCAGCTGGGAAACCATCCGCGCGACGCACGCCTGGGACGACAGTTTCCTGGTCAGCAGCCTGTTCTTCTGCCAGATCGACCGCCATTCCGACCACCATGCCAACGTCGGGCGGCCATACCAGATCCTGCGCGTGATGCACGAGGCGCCGCGCCTGCCCTACGGCTACCTGACCATGATCTGGGTAGCCATGATTCCGCCCCTGTGGCGCAGGATGATGCACCCGCGCGTGGAAGCGTTCTGGGACACTGGCGCCGCCGTGCCCCATGCCCGTCCAGAGAACCTGCCGGCACGCTACCGGGCCGACGCGGTGTTCTGACCGCACTGCGGTGCACCGCCCGGAACCCTATCCTGCGGCCGGCGCCGGATAGGACCTTAACAGGGGCCAGGGTCGATAATGACACGATGGCCACCGGTCCGGTGGCGATGCCGGTACCCATGATGCCTTCCCTGACGACGTTTTTTCCGCTACTGCGCTGGCTGCGTACCTACCGCCGCGCCGATGGCGCGGCGGACCTGCTGGCCGGTGCAATCACCGCCGTGCTACTCGTGCCCCAGGCCATGGCCTACGCCGTGGTTGCCGGCCTGCCGCCGGAAGTGGGCCTTTACGCGAGCGTGCTCCCGGCGCTGGCATACGCGCTGTTCGGCACCAGCGCCTATGTTGGAGTGGGTCCCGTGGCGGTGAACGCCCTCATGGTGACCAGCGCACTCGCCATGGCGGGCCACGGTGACCCGGACCTGCGGATAGCGAATGCGCAGGCACTGGCCGCCATCTCGGCGCTAACCCTGCTGGCTCTTGGCGTACTGCGGGGCGGTGCATTCATGACTTTCCTCAGTCGGCCGGTTCTGGATGGCTTTACCAGCGGCGCCGCTCTGATGATTGTGCTGACCCAGCTACCGACACTACTGGGCATCGCGAACCATAGCGGGCCTGTGCTACACGAAGTGCTACTGGCCGTTTGGCACGCCCCGGCAAGCGTCAACTGGACAACCGTGGCGGTCGGACTGACCTGTCTCAGCCTGCTTTTCCTGGGTAAGCGACCTCTTGGCACCCTGCTCGGGCACCTGCGCCTGTCGACCTTACAGGCGACACTGCTCGGCCGGTTAACGCCACTGGTGGTGCTGGCAGCGGCCACACTCGCGTTCTCGGCGGGCGGGCTTTCCACCTATGGCGTCGCGGCTGTTGGCGAAATCCCGACCGGCCTGCCAATGCCCTCGCTCGGCTTCGTAAGTAAAGCAAACTGGATCGACCTGCTGGCACCGGGCATGCTGATTGCGCTGATCACCTATGTCAGCAGCGTGTCCATTGCCCAGGGCATGGCCAGCCGCCGCCGCGAGCACATCGACACTGACCAGGAGTTACTCGCGCTGAGCGCGGCGAATGCAGCGGCGGCGTTTGGAGGGGCACTACCGGTCGCCGCCAGCTTTAGCCGCTCGGCGCTGAATTTTTCTACCGGAGCCCGCACACCCCTGGCCGGCGTGGTCAGCGCCCTGCTGGTTGCCTCGACCGCGCTGTGGTTGACCGGGCTGTTCCACGACCTGCCCAAGGCGGCACTCGCCGCGCTGATCGTGTCCGCGGTAGCGCCGCTGATCGACCTGGCGGGTTTCCGGCGCACGCTTGCCTACAGCCGCAGCGACGGCCTGACCTTCGCTACCACCTTCGTGGCGGTCTTGCTCATGGGCGTGGAACGTGGCCTGCTGCTCGGCGCGCTGCTGGCCTTGGCTACCTACGTCTGGCGCAGCGGTCGGCCGCACATGGCGGTGCTCGGTCGCCTGCCGGGGAGCGAACACTTCCGAAACGTCAACCGTTACGCAGTCGAAAGCTGGCCGCACCTGCTGCTGCTGCGGATAGACGAGAGCCTGTATTTCGCCAACGTCAGCCGGGTGGAGCAGTACATCCTCGAGGCGCTGGCAGCGCGCCCTGAGGTGACCGACCTGGTATTGGTAGGCAGCAGCATCAACCACATCGACAGCAGCGGTCTGGCCATGCTCGAAAACCTGGTCCCGGCGTTGGTCGAAGCGGGTGTACAAACGCATCTTGCGGAGTTCAAGGGCACCGTGCTCGACCGGCTGCAACGTGGCCGCTTGTTAAAGTTGCTGGCGCCTGGGCAGGTATTCCTGAGTACCCAGAAGGCCGTCTCCGCGCTGGCGGAGTCGGCGCCAGAACCGGTCTCAATCTAGGAGTTTTCTGACATGACGCCAGCGACTGTGATGGTAACGATGGGCGACGAGATCCGGCCACTGGTCGAGACCTCCCTGGGTGAGCTTGCGCGGATTCAATTCCTGGGCGACGTGCCAGCCGGCCAGCGGCAGGCGGCCCTGGTCGCAGCCGATGTCCTGTTCTGTCTGCGTCCGCAATTGGAAATCGACGCCGACTGGCCAGTGCAGCCCGCCTGGAAGTTCGTTCAATTTATGAGCGCTGGCGTGGATCATATTGATTTATCTAAATTTCCCGAATCGACTCAACTCGCGTGTAATGCCGGCGGATTCTCCGAGCCGATGGCGGAGCACATCCTCGCGATGGCGCTCGCCCTGTCCAAGAAACTGCTCTATAACCACCCTCGCATGCAGCAGGGCGTGTTCGATCAGCTGAGCGACACCGGCACGCTGCGTGGCAAGGTGGCCGCCATCATCGGTTTCGGCGGCATCGGTCAGGCCACGGCTGACTTGCTGGGCCTGCTGGGCATGCGTATCCACGCGGTCAACCGTAGCGGGCGCAGCGACTATCCGGCCGAGTTCGTGGGTACGCTCGACCAGCTAGAAACGGTGCTGGGAGCGGCCGATGTGGTGGTGGTCTGCCTGCCGTTGACGCCCGGCACGAAAGACCTGATCGGCGCCCGCGAGCTGGGTTGGCTCAAGCCCGATGCCATGCTTATTAACGTGGCACGGGGCGAGATCATCGACCAAAAGGCGCTGTATGACTTTCTGGTGGCGAATCCGCAGGCCAGCGCCGGTATCGACGCCTGGTGGATAGAGCCGTTCCGGCACGGCGAGTTCCGCATGGATTACCCGTTTCTGGACCTGCCGAACGTGCTCGGCTCGCCGCACAACTCGCCCCGCGCTCCTGGCGGCGGCGGGGTGTCGGCCAAACGCGCCTGCGACAATATCGCGCGCTATCTGCGCGGCGAACAGCCCCACGGCCTGCTGGACCCGGCGGCAAGCAACATGACCTGAGCGCACCGGCGCAACCGGCCCCGTTGACTGACCACCACGCTACCAGTATCGGAGGGGCACCACCCGGGGATGTCGTGGCCATCAGGCCGATGATCCGGGCAACCGCCGAGCTACCAGGAAACGCGAAAGACTCATGGACCCAGAACAACCATCGGCACCGTCGTGGCATGCTCAATCGGTGCCAGAGGCACTGCTCACCCTGTCCGTGGATGCCGGCAGCGGCCTGAGTGGCCCGGAAGCGGCGCGGCGTCTGGACCGCTACGGCCCCAACAGCCTGCCGGCAGCCAAGCGACGCGGGCCCTGGCTGCGCTTTGTTCTACAGTTCCACAATCCCCTGCTCTACGTGCTGCTGGGGGCCGGTGCCATCACCTACGCGCTCGAAGACTACGTGGACGCGGGCGTTATTCTTGGGGTGGTGCTCGTCAATGCTCTGATCGGCTTCATCCAGGAAGGCCGGGCGCAAAGAGCACTCGAAGCCGTACACGCCATGCTCGCCAGCCACGCCACAGTGCTGCGGGAGGGCGAGCGGCACCGGATCGACGCCGCCCTACTGGTGCCCGGCGACATCGTATTGCTGGAGTCCGGCGCCCGCGTGCCGGCGGACCTGCGCCTGCTGCGGGTGAAGAACCTGCGAGTCAACGAGGCGGCTCTCACCGGCGAGTCGGTACCGGTGGACAAGCGAGTTGAAGCGGTCGCCGCCGACGCGCCCATTGGCGACCGCTTCGGCATGGCCTACTGCGGCACGGTAGTGAGCTTCGGCCAGGCCCACGGCCTGGTGGTCAGCACTGGCCGGACCACCGAGATCGGACGCATCGGCACCCTGGTTGGCGAAGTCCAGGCGCTGGCAACCCCGCTTACCCGTCGGCTCGATCAGTTCGCGCGCCGCATCACGGCTGCCATCCTCGGACTGGGGCTGGCCACGTTCCTGTATGGGTATTTCGCGCGCCAGATGCCGGGCCTGGATATCTTCCTGGCGGTGGTAGGGCTAGCGGTGGCCGCCATCCCCGAGGGCCTGCCGGCCGTCGTGACCATCGTGCTGGCCATCGGCACCCGCGCCCTGGCCCGCAATCACGCCATCATCAGGCGTCTGCCGGCGGTCGAGAGCCTTGGCTCGGTCACCGTGATCTGCTCCGACAAGACCGGCACCCTGACCCGCAACGAGATGACCGCCGTGCGCATCATGCTGCCGACCCACAGCCTGGAGGTGAGCGGCGCCGGCTATGTACCTGAAGGCGGTTTCCACCGCGGCGGCGTGGTCATCGACCCCATGCAGGACGTGGCCCTGCAAGCTCTGGCTCACTGCGCACTTCTGTGCAACGACGCCCAACTCAAGCCCGATCCGCAGACCGGCTGGCAACTGGTGGGCGACCCGACGGAGGGCGCCCTGATGACGCTGGCCCGCAAAGCCGGGCTGGATCCTGTGGCGGCAATCACCGCTACGCCCCGTGTGGACGAGATTCCATTCGAGTCCGAACACTGCTTCATGGCCACGCTGCACCACGACCACGCGGGGCACGCCTTCGCGCTGCTCAAGGGCGCACCGGAACGCGTACTCGACCAGTGCCTGGAGGATGCGAGCGGCCAATCCCTTGATCGCGGCGCCTGGGAAACGCGGATGCACGACGCCGCTGGCGTGGGCCA
Organism: Immundisolibacter sp.; assembly: GCF_041601295.1. NCBI lineage: Bacteria > Pseudomonadati > Pseudomonadota > Gammaproteobacteria > Immundisolibacterales > Immundisolibacteraceae > Immundisolibacter > Immundisolibacter sp. Next base: position 38,113 of record NZ_JBFIII010000001.1, on the reverse strand, counting down.
GCGCGTCCTGGCACTGGCGTATTGCCACATGCCTGCTGGCACAACGGCGCTGGCCATGGCCGACATCACCCGTCGTTTCACCCTGCTCGGTCTGGTCGGCCTGATCGATCCGCCGCGCGAGGAAGCCATCGCGGCGGTCGCCGACTGCCAGCGCGCCGGACTGCGCGTCAAGATGATCACCGGCGACCACGCGGCCACGGCGGCGGCCATTGGCCGCCAGCTCGGCCTGAACGCGGAGGCCGCGCTTACCGGCGCGACGGTGGCAACCTTGGACGATGACGCACTGCGGCGCTGCGTGATGGAGACCGACGTGTTCGCCCGCGCCAGCCCCGAACACAAGCTGCGCCTGGTGACCGCTTTGCAGGCGCAGGGCGAGCTGGTTGCCATGACCGGCGATGGCGTCAACGATGCTCCCGCCCTGAAGGCCGCCGACATCGGTGTGGCCATGGGACGCAAGGGTACTGACGCCGCTCGCGAAGCCGCCGACCTGGTGCTCACCGACGATAACTTCGCCACCATCGCGCGCGCCGTGCGCGAAGGCCGCGTGGTGTTCGACAACATCAAGAAATCGCTGCTGTTCATGCTGCCCACCAACGGCGGCGAGGCGGGCGTTATCCTGCTGGCGGTTTTCGCCGGCCTGGCACTGCCGGTCACCGCTGGCCAGATTCTGTGGGTCAATACGGTGACCGCGGTAACCCTGGCGCTGGCGCTGGCCTTCGAGCCGGCCGAACCGGCAGTGATGTGCCGGCCACCGCGTCGACCGGCCGAGCCTCTGATCACGCGTGTGCTGGGCGCACGCATCGCCTACGTCAGTGGGCTGATGATCGCCGTGACCTTCGCCGTGTTCGAATGGGAACTGTGGCGCGGCAGCAGCCTTCAGGTGGCCCGCACGACTGCGGTAAACATGCTCGTCTTTGGCGAACTGGTCTACCTGTTCAACGTGCGCCGCTTCACCGCCTCGGCCTTCACCCGGGACATCCTCACCGCCAACCCCGTGGCGCTGTGGATGAGCGTGCTGCTGATCGCGTTCCAGCTCCTGTTCACTTATGCGCCCCCGATGCAGGAGCTGTTCCACACGGCGCCTCTGGACGCCGCCTCCTGGCTGGCCATCCTGGTTCTGGGGCTGGGCAAGTTCCTGGCCGTGGAAGCCGAAAAGACGGTGCTGCGGCGGTTGAATGTGCGCAGCATGTGAGCGAGTTCGCCAGTCAGCCATATGGCCCTGGCGGCAGTGCCGCTCACATTCTCATGCACGTACTGGCAAGGTGCTTCAACCCGATGACTCATCCGCGCAGGTGCCCCCAAGAGACCTGTGCCAGTCACGACGTGATGCCAGACTGACGACCGCGACCTGACCATGCACGAACCGTTCGCCGAACTCGCCCTGCTGCTACTGATCGCCGCCGTGGTGGGTGCTGCGATGGTTCGGCTGCGCCAGCCAGTCCTTATCGCCTATATCGCGGTGGGTATTGCGGTCGGTCCCGCAGGCCTGGAACTGGTCCAGGCCCACGATCAGATCGATCTTCTGGCTCAGGTCGGCGTGACTCTGCTGTTGTTTCTGGTCGGCCTCAAGCTCGATCTGCAACACATACGCCACATCGGACCGGTGGCGCTCGCGACCGGATTAGGGCAGCTGGCCTTTACCATCGCCATCGGCTTCGTGTTGCTCCTGGCAATGGACCGCGACTGGCTCACGGCACTCTACGTGGCGGTGGCGCTTACCTTCTCCAGCACCATCATCATCATCAAATTGCTCTCCGACAAGCGGGAACTGGACTCCCTGCACGGGCGCATTGCGGTGGGCTTCCTGATCGTGCAGGACGTGGCCGTGGTGCTGGCGATGATGGCGGTCAGCGCGCTGCCAGGGAGCGGAGAAGCCGAAACGACCTGGCTTGTGGTGGCCGGTTCCATCGCTGCGCGCGTGCTACTGGCGGCCTTGGTGCTGTATGTGCTGATGCGCCATGTGTTGCCGCCGGTGGTGCGCCTGATGGCCCGGTCGCAAGAACTCCTGCTTATCTTCGCCATAGCCTGGGGCACAGCGCTGGCCACGCTGGGCGAATGGGCCGGGTTTTCCAAGGAGGCGGGGGCATTGCTGGCCGGCTTCTCCCTCGCTTCGACCCAGTGGCGTGATGCCATCGGCGCGCGGCTCACCGGTATCCGTGATTTCTTGCTCCTGTTTTTCTTTATTGATCTGGGAACGAAGCTGGATTTTTCCGCCCTTAGTGGCGAATTGGGCTCGGCAGCCGCGTTGTCGGTGTTCGTACTGATCGGCAACCCATTGATCGTCATGGCGATCATGGGCTACATGGGTTATCGCAAACGCACGGGTTTCATGGCCGGGCTTACCGTGGCGCAAATCAGCGAGTTCTCCATCATCTTCGTCGCCATGGGCATTTCGCTAGGCCATGTGGGCAATGACGCGTTGGGGCTTACGACCTTGGTGGGGATCACGACCATCGCACTATCCAGTTACATGATCATCTATTCCCAGCGGCTCTTTGAACGTGTGGGTCCCTGGCTGGACGTGTTCGAACGCCGTTACCCGCAGCGGGAATTGGCTGTCGAGAGTCAGCAATCACCGGCGATGCAGCCGCGGGTCATCGTCTTCGGCCTGGGGCGTTACGGCGAGCGTCTGCTGACCCGTCTGGCGCAGAATCGGGTGACGGCCATGGGCGTGGACTTCGACCCTGAATGCGTAAGACGGCTTGGTCATCGTGGTTTTTCCGTGCGCTTCGGCGATGCCGAGGACGCGACGTTTCTGGAGACGCTGCCGCTCGGCCGCGCGGACTGGATCGTAACCACCCTGCCAACCGGGGAGGCCAACCAGGTTTTTCTGCACGCTCTGAAGACCTTGCAAGTAACCGGCCGTATCGCTGGCGTGGTGCGCGATGAAACGCACCGGCAGGCGCTGCAGGCCGCCGGTGCCACCCGGATCATCACACCCTACCTCGATGCCGCTGATCACGCCGCTCAGATGATCGCTGACGCGCTCAATTCAGAACAGGACGCCCCATGAACCATCTGCACACCTTACTTGCCACTACCGACCTGTCCGCACCGTCGCGACATGCCTCGCTGCGAGCCGCCATGCTGGCTCAACAGACCGGTGCCCGGCTTGAACTTGTACATGTCATAGAAAAAAAAGCGATCGAGGAACTGCAACGTTGGCTGGGCGGGGCCGGCGAGACGTTGCAGGAACGCATCCGGTCGCAGGCACGAGAGACGCTGGTGCAACTGGCCGCCGACATCGGCGACCCTCTCGGGGTAAGCGTGGGGCACCATCTGGCGGAAGGGCCTGTGCTGGAAAGCATCCTGGCGCACGCAGATAACCTGGACGCAAGCCTTCTGATCGCGGGCGCCCACGGCACGCGCTTCATGCACCACTGGTTGCTGGGAGCGACGGCCGAGCGACTCCTGCGCAAGACCTTGCGTCCTGTCCTGGTCGTGAAACAACCCCCTCGCGATGCTTACCGGAGCGTACTTGTGCCGTTGGACTTCTCACCTTGGTCCGAGGGTGCCGTTCGACTGGCCCAAGCGGTCGCGCCACAGGCTCGGATCATCCTGATGCATGCCTTCGAGGCCCCCTTCGAAGCCAAGCTGCGCTTCGCTGGCGTAGAGGAAGACGTGATACATCGGTACCGGACCAAAGCCCGCCAGGATGCGCTCACCCGCCTCGATAAAACCGCCGCTGACGCCTCAATCGCTACCGACAATTGTCGTCCTGTCGTGATCTACGGCGACGCCGCGTTCCGCATCCTGGAACAGGAGGAAGAACGAGGCGCTGATCTGATCGTGCTCGGCAAGCATGGCACGAGCATAACCGAGGAATTACTGCTCGGTAGTGTGACCAAGCACGTCTTGGCGCAATCGCGCTGCGATGTGCTGGTGGCCAGGCGGTGATGCCCCGTCCAGGGGATGGCAACACGGGCAACCGCCTGATTCTGGGGGCCTCAGGGCCCATGCCTGTTTGCCCCTACCCTACAGCGCAGGGGGTAGCCGATCGCATCCTGCACAAACAGTACCGGGAGCAACTCTGTGCAAATGACACACCCATCCCATCCCATCCCATCCCATCCCATCTTCCTGGGTATGACTTTGGCGCCGCACTCACATGGAAGCGAAATCGGCTACAGTAAAAAGCCTCGCCGCGGTATCGGATGCCATGCGCCTGCTGCTGTTTGTTCTTGGACTGATCCTCATCGTTCCCGCCCGGGCGGCGACGGTACAGGTCCTGACAGTTGTCGGCGCCATCGGCCCGGCCAGTGCCGATTATCTAGTGCGCGGCATCGACAGGGCGGCCCGGCAAGGCGCGACACTGGCGGTGATCGAGCTGGACACGCCAGGCGGTCTGGACACCTCGATGCGCGACATCATCAAGGCCATCCTGGCGTCACCGATTCCCGTCGCCACTTACGTGGCGCCCAAGGGCGCCCGAGCCGCCAGCGCCGGCACCTACATCCTGTATGCGAGCCATGTCGCAGCCATGGCGCCGGCTACCAATCTGGGCGCCGCAACGCCGGTCGAACTGGCGCCTGGCACGGACAAGCCCGCGCCGCCGAATCCGTCAGGCGATAGCAAGCCCCCGGACAGCCCTCCGGGCGACGCCAAGATGCGCAAGGCAGTGCATGACGCCGCCGCCTACATCCGCGGCCTGGCCGAACTGCGCGGGCGCAACGTCGAGTGGGCTGAGCGGGCGGTACGCGAGGCGGTGAGCCTGTCCGCTCCCGAGGCCCTGGCCTTGAAGGTCATCGACACGGTGGCGACTGATCTGGACGACCTGCTCGAGCAGCTGAACGGCCGCAAGATCAAAATGAACGGCCAGATGCTCACACTGGATACTGCGAATGCCACGATCGAGCGCGTTTTGCCCGACTGGCGCAGCCGCCTGCTGTCGGTCATCGGTGACCCCGGCATCGCCTACATCCTGATGCTGCTGGGAATCTACGGGTTGCTCTACGAATTTTCCAATCCGGGCCTAGGACTCCCCGGTGTGGCCGGCGGGATCTGTCTGTTGCTCGCGTTGTTCGCACTCCAGCTCATGCCCATCAGTTATGTGGGGCTGGGGCTCATCCTGCTGGGCATCGTCCTCATGACGGCAGAAGCTCTGCTGCCCAGTTTCGGCGCGCTCGGCTTGGGCGGTGTCATCGCGTTCGTACTCGGATCGGTGATGTTGATCGATACCGACCTCCCCGGCTACGGCGTCTCCTGGGCGCTGATTGCGCCCTTGTCAGCCACCACCGCCCTGTTCAGCTTCCTGGTCGCCGGCATGGCGCTGCGCGCTCGCGGCAGGCCCGTGATCACCGGCGCCGAGGAGCTGCCCGGCAGTGAAGGCGAAGCACTCGCGGACATCCAGACCCAGGGCTGGGCCCGCGTGCACGGGGAGCTGTGGCGGGTGCAAAGCCCGCGGCCTTTGCGGCGCGGCGCGAAAATGCGGGTCACTGCCCGGCGCGGCCTGACCCTGGACGTGGAACCGATCGACCCAGCGGAACGGGAGGAATGACCATGTTTGAATTCGGCGGCTTGGCGGCTGTTTTGGTGGTGGTGGCGCTACTGGCCTCCACGTTTCGCATCCTGCGCGAATACGAGCGCGGCGTCGTGTTCATGCTGGGCCGCTTCTGGAAGGTGAAGGGACCGGGCCTGATCATCATCATCCCGGGAGTGCAACAGATGGTGCGGGTGGACCTGCGCACGGTGGTGTTCGACGTGCCCAGCCAGGACGTGATCTCGCGCGACAACGTGTCGGTGAAAGTCAACGCAGTGGTGTATTTCCGCGTGGTCGATCCGGCCAAGTCCATCCTGCAGGTGGAGAACTACATGAACGCCACCAGCCAGCTTTCGCAAACCACGCTGCGCGCAGTGCTGGGCAAGCACGAGCTGGACGAAATGCTGGCCGAGAGAGAAACCCTGAACGTCGACATCCAGCAGGCTCTGGACGCCCAGACCGACGCCTGGGGTATCAAGGTATCCAACGTGGAGATCAAACACGTGGACATCGACGAGTCCATGGTGCGCGCGATCGCCAAACAGGCAGAGGCCGAGCGCGAACGGCGCGCCAAGGTGATTCACGCCGAGGGTGAACTGCAAGCCTCCGAGAAGCTTCTGGCCGCGGCGGATATCCTGTCCCGGAAGCCACAGGCCATGCAGCTGCGCTATTTGCAGACCCTGTCCAACATCGCCGGCGACAAGACCAATACGATCGTCTTTCCGGTACCGGGAAATTTCATGGACCTGCTGACGCGCGATAAAACAACGGATGGGTGAACCCGGCGCACAACCGCCCGTGTACCGGCTTACGGACTACCCCATCAAACGGCCTTTGGCACGACTCGACGAGCGGGCGCACCTGGCGCCGGTACCCTCCTTCACTATCGACCGACTGCCAGCGACTCACTGATCTGCCTTGAATCACTGCCCGCATGAAGCATTCAGTCACCCCGGCGAAAGTCGAAGCCGTTGCGTCCTCCAGCCTGCTTGCGCAACTTCGCGAGCTGGGGAGCGGTCAGCTCTGGGTGATCCGTCTACAGGGAAATTTTGGCGACCGTTTGCTTTGGCTGGGCCTGGAGAACCTGTTGCAGCATTCTGGCCTGCCATTCAAGGTCACCGCTCGCGATCAAATTGACCGGATCAGGCCAAAACCCGAAGACACGGTCTATATCCACGGTGGTGGTGACTGGGTGCCGTTCTGGAATGGCGCGCCAGCAGGGGTGCTGAAAACGCTGGTCGCCCTTCATCGCGGCCCGATAGTGATCGGCCCGAGCAGCTTCACCACGCAACCCGGACACCTGGACCGGACCCTGGTCGCGCCACTGCGCCGTGCAGTCGGGCGCGTCACGGTTTTTTGTCGCGAACGCCCCTCCTACGAAGCGGTGGCTGAGACAGTCGGCGACCTGGCCCGCGTCGCGCTGGACCACGACACCGCACTGAACCTGACGCGGCAGGACCTGCTCGACCTGGGCGAGCCGGTGGGTCGGACTGGCAGGTATCCACTGTATGGCCTGCGCAGTGATGTCGAGAGGCGACCAACCGGTCCCTGTCGCACGCTGCGGATGCCGGTCGACCCCACCAAGTACTGCACCTCGTTTGAGGACTGGGTGCGCCTGCACGCCGGTGCTGAAAGCATCGTCACAAATCGCCTGCATTCGGCAGTTTGCGGCGCTATCCTGGGCCTGCCAACCACCTTGTTGCCCAATAGCTATCACAAGTCACGTGGCGTGTGGGAGCACTCCTTGCGCCAGCGCGGCGTGCAATGGGCCGAGACCCTCGCCCCAGACTGGCTCGGCCAGGTGGAGGAGCGCATGGGCATAAGCCGTTACTGGCGGCGGAGTCGGAAATTACAGCGCCTGATCGCTCCGCTGCGTTTCGGCCCCCGCCGCTCCTAGATCACCGAAAAACCACCGCCATGGCAACCAGCATGACCTCGGTCGTCGAGTTCAACCTTGGGCAGGATGAGTGGGCGCGGCCGGTTCGCTTTGCATCGGACCACGTTGAATTACTGCCCTGCGCAGCAGCCCAGATTGCCGCCGACCTGCTGCCCGCTATGCGCCGCGGGTCCGATCTGCTGGTTCCGGGCAGCATCGACCCGCGCTTGCGCGCTGCATTGGGCAGTATTCAGGACATCCACGGTGCCTGGATGTCCGCTTTACAGCGCATCAAAGTGCAATGCATGACCGAAATGACATCCGCGCCTTCGGGAACCCGGGTGGGATGTTTCTTCACCGGCGGTGTTGATTCTTTCTACACGCTTCTCAAGCACCGGGACGTCATTACCGATCTGATATTTGTGCATGGATACGACGTACCACTCGATAAGCCGGCGCTGCGCAGCCGGGTGTCAGCAGCCGTGCGCGAAGTGGCCACCGCGCTTGGCAAGGGCTTGGTGGAAATCGAGACCGACTTGCGAACCCACCTGGACAGTCACGTCGAGTGGGGCGTGACCCATGGCGCCGCGCTGGCCGCCGTGGCGCATCTGCTGACCGGCCAGTTCCGACAGGTCTACATCGCGTCGAGTTACGGCTATGCCGAGCTGTTTCCCTGGGGATCGCACCCGCTACTCGACCCATTGTGGTCCAGCGAGTCGCTCGACCTCGTGCACGACGGCTGCGAGGCCACCCGCCTCGACAAAGTGCGATATCTGGCCGGACACGACCTGGCGCTGCGCCATCTTCGCGTGTGTTACGAGAACCCCAACGAGGCGTACAACTGCGGCCGTTGCCGAAAATGCCTTCTGACCATGACCAACCTGCACATAGCCGGGGCTTTGTCGCGCTGTGCCAGCTTCCCCCACCCGCTTGATCCTGCACAGGTAGCCGCCGTGGCCATGCCAGGCGAGGTCGCGCGCATCCTGTGGCGACAGAACCTGCGCGCCCTGGCCCGAACCGATCCGAACTCGCCCTTGCATGCGGCGATACGCAAAGCCCTTCGCCGATCTGTGCGGCGCGAACGCTGGAAGTTATTCCACAAGACGCTCAGACGGCGCCTGCGGGGAGCGCTACACACCGCGAGGCATCAAGGCCAACGCCGAGCCTGAGTGCCGCGAGCGACGTGTGCGGCCTCAGTCACCCGGCGTACATCGAGTGAGAAGACTTCACTGACTCCCCGGTCCGCCAGCGCATGGCTTGGTAGTGTGCTGGTTCAAACATAACGTACGTGAGGCGCTTTTCTGCCATCAACCAGGAGAAGCAACGTGAAACACCATAAGGGACTGATAGCAATAGCACTGCCACTGTGCCTGGGGACACCGCTTGCCCATGCCGCGAGCGAGGCGCCGCGGCTACCGAAAGGCATTCCGGGACTGCAACAAAGCCAAGCCAAACCACCAGGCGCCAACTGGCTGCTGGACGCTGACGCAGATCAGGAACGCTTCCGGCGTATCCAGATCTACGCCGGCGGCACCGACCAGCAGATGTGGCAGATCGGCTACCGCTTTGAGCAGGTATACCAGGCCATCGTGGATCACAACTGGGCGCTCGGGCTGCACCACTGGGGCAAGCTGCGCAGCGTGCTCGATGTCGCGTTGATGAAACGTCCGAACCGTACGCCCAATGCCGAGGCCTTGTTTCTCGACACCGCCTGGCAGCCGCTGGCCGACGCACTGCGCGCCGAAGATGTCGCTCAGGCGCGTAAGGCGTTCCAGTCCAGCCGCGACGCGTGCATGTCCTGCCACGTGGCCGAGGAAATGCCGTTTCTGAACGACACGCCGATCTTCCGGAACACGGCGCGCTTTGCGCCGGATTGAGCTCAGGCCCTCGACATGGCACAGGTCGCGCCCCGTGCGGGGCTGTTCCGCATCTGGCCGCTTGCACCGACAAGACATTCTAGATCCACGGGATAGGGAGGGAAGCTCGCAGGACACTCGGGCCAAGCTACGCAAAGAGGGCTTGTAGCCGCCTCAGGCACCCGCGTCCAACGCCCGCCGCAGCGCGGCGTAATCCGCCAGTCCCAGTGGGCCGGCGATCTCGCGCTGCCAGGCCGCGTCCAGTTCGGCCCGCACTGCGTCCGTCAGTTCCGCCACGTGGCCACCGGCGCGCCCGGCGCGTACCTTGCTGCCACCGACCGTGCCCGGCGGCAGGCCACAGACTTCGTCGCGCGCATCGCGCAGCAGGTGGTCGTCGAACTGGCGGGCATGGGCGCGCATGAACTCGACCGACGACTGCTCCAGCACGCGGCTCAGCAGCGCCTCATTCAGCGTCACGCCGATGAAGTCGGCGATACGACGGATGGCCGCCTGCGGATCGGCCAGCATGGACTCATAGCACAGCATCAGCACCTGCGGCTGCTGACGTTCCGGCCACCAGGATTGCAGGTGGCGGTAGTAGTTAAACGGCAACTCCTCGTTCAGGAACAGCCCCCGGGCAAGGTCTTCGACACTGACGCTGCCGGTCTCGAAGAACCAGCCGTTCCAGAAGTGGTACTGCGACACCAGTACGTCGCGTGGATCGCGCACTGCCAGCACATAACGCCCACCCTTGGGAATCATCGGCCACGGCAGGTGACATTTGTAGGCGCGTGGCTCGGCCCGCTGCGGCGCGTTGATGTCCAGGCCCAGGTCCAGCGCCGTCTCCAGCCACGGCACCACCTCGGTAATCTCGTCGAAGGCCATGTCGCCACCGGTGCGCAGGCCGTGCACGATCTGCTGTAACCAGGTGGTGCCGCTCTTGGGAAAAGTGGCGATGAACACGTCGCTGGCCCGTGGCTCGAACGCGAATGCCTGGCCGATGCTTTCCATTGTGATCATGTGCTGGACGCGCTCCAGCATCTGCTGGATGGAACGTGGTCGCTGTAGCGGCTGGACTGTACTCATGCAGTTAACTCCTCCATGTGTTTTTCGGTTTAATCAGGACCCGAGCAGGAAATCGCCCGCCAGGGCCGCCGCCTGCTGCGGCAGTTCCCACTGCGGATGATGTCCGCAAGGCAGCTTGGCAAAGCGGGCGCCCGCAGGTGCCCAGGGCTTGCTGGAGCGGTGCATGTCGCCGCCCAGGGCGTCGAACTCGGCGCTCCAGGTCGGGTACGGGTCGAGCGCGTCATGCTCGCCCCACGCCATCAGCACGGGCACGCTGATATACGGCATGCGCCGGTGCAGCATGTAGCGCTCGCGCACCGCGACCGACTGCATCTGCGCCAGCAGGGCGTCGAGACTGTCGGCAGCACCCGGCGCCGCGGCAGCCGCGCGCATGCCATCGACCACGCGTTCCAGTTCGGTTGTGCTCAGCCGGCCTGGGTCACTCAGCCAGCCGCGCACCAGTTCGCGCAATTGTTCCCGCGACGGCTGCAATCTGGCGCCGACACCGGGCGCCGGCTCGCGGTTCAGGCCGGCACCGCACAGCATCACCAGGCGGCCCAGACGCTGTGGGCTCTGGTAAGCGAACAGCCCGCCCAGCCAGCCGCCCAGGCTGTGGCCGACCCAGTGCACCTGCGCCAGCCCCAGGCGATCCATGAACTCGCGCAGTTGCTCCAGGATCAGGCCAAACGTGGGGCCCGCCTCAACCTGCCGCGTGCCCAGGCCAAAGCCGAGCAGGTCCGGCGCCAGGACCCGGAAACGCGGCGCCAGGTGCGGGATCAGCATCTCCACGCTGTTGGCACTGGTCGCCACGCCCATGCCGTGCACCAGCAACAACGGCGGGCCATCGCCCGCTTCGAGGTAACGGTTGTCGCCGCAACTCAACTTGATATGGTGTTCTTCTACCGCGGCCATGCGCGCTCCAGGTCAGTCCGATTGGTCCGCTTCCTGCCAGATACGCGTGCGGTGCGTCTCCGGCAGAAACAGGGCACCCACTACCAGACTCATCGCCGCAATCGCCATCGGATAGTACAGCCCAGCGTGGATATTGCCGGTGCTGGCCACCAGAGTCAGCCCGATTACCGGCAGCAGGCCGCCGAACACGCCATTACCGATGTGGTACGGCAACGACATGGCGGTATAGCGAATGCGCGCCGGAAACGCCTCGACCAGATAGGCAGCGATCGGACCGTACACCAGCGTCACCAGCAGCACTTGCAGCCATACCAGGCCCATCAACTTGAGCGCGGTCGGGTCACGGAGCACCTCGCTGACGCCAAGGCCGGTCAGCACCTTGGGCGCCGGCACGAGCCGGTCGCCGTGTGCCGTCATCGGCGTCAGGGCGTGGGCGCCGGTCACCGGATCCCGCTGCGACACCACCGTGGTGACGTCCGACCCTGCCACGTCACGCATGGCGCCATAAATGGGCAAATAGCTCACCACCGCCAGTGCAAACCCAGCCAGCAACAACTTCTTGCGGCCGACCCGGTCCGACAAGGCGCCGCACAGCACAAAGAACGGCATGCCCAGCAGCAACGCGCCAGCCACGATGGTATTGGCGGCCGGCCCGTGTACGTTAAGGATGGTCTGAAGGTAAAACAGGGCGTAGAACTGGCCTGTGTACCAGATCACGCCCTGCGCCGCGGTGGCGCCAAACAGGGAAACCAACGCGCGCTTGAGGTTCTTCGGCTCGGTGAATGCCTCGCGGATCGGTGCCGCCGACGTCATCCCTCGCTCGCGCAGCTGCTCAAAGATCGGCGACTCCTTCATCCGCACACGCATATAGAACGACACCGCCACCAGAAGCAGCGAGAAGATGAACGGCAAACGCCAGCCCCATTCCGCAAACGCTTCCGGACTCATGGTCCCCTGGATGGCCAGAATCACCGCCAGGGAAACGAACAAACCAAGCGTGGCCGTGATCTGGATGAAGCTGGTATAGAACCCGCGGCGATGATCCGGCACATGCTCGGCGACATACACCGCCGCCCCGCCATACTCGCCACCCAGCGCCAGACCCTGCAATACGCGGATCAGCAACAACGCGACAGGCGCGGCGATACCGATGGTCTCGTACGTGGGCAAGAAACCCACCAGCGCCGTCGCGCCGCCCATGATCAACAGTGTCATGAGGAAGGCGTACTTGCGCCCCACGCGGTCGCCGATGCGGCCAAAGAACAGCGCCCCGAATGGCCGCACCACGAAGCCGACCGCAAACGTCGACAGGTAGGCGATCAACGCCAGCGTGTCATCGCCAGGCGGGTAGAACAGTGGCGAGATCACCATGGCCAGGCTGCCAAAGATGTAGAAGTCGTACCATTCGATCATGGTGCCGGCGGCCGAGGCGCCGATCACCTTCCAGATGCCCTTTGGCGTACCACCGGCGGCCGTGTCTTCGAATGCTGAGGTCGCCTGAGTCACTACTACCCCCTGGGTTAAGTGCTGAGTCAGTCCATCCCGGATTTCTCGACGCGCGCCACATCACGCGCCGAACAGCCGGATGAACCGGCGCAGCTTCAGTCGGCCCGCCAGCGAAAAATACGGGCACCGATAACCAGAAACGCCACCGTCATCCCGCCCAGCGTCAGGACCTGCGCCGCTACCTCGCGCACGCCGGCACCGTCCAGCATGATGGCGCGCGCCGCGCCCACCAGGTGGGTGAGCGGAAACACAGCTGCCAGTTGCTGTAGCCAGGGCTGGCTGCCCTCCATCGAGAACCACACCCCGGACAGCAGCATCATCGGCCAGGACACCAGGTTCAGAATTCCGCCCGCCAGCTCCTCGCTGGTGACGAACGCCGCCACCACGAAACCCATGGCGATCATCGCCAGCGCCCCGAGCGTGGCCACCAGCAGCAGCAATGTGTGCGAGCCCTCCATGCGAAAGCCGATTACCCAGTCGGTGCCCACGTATACGACCAGCGTGATCCCCATGATCAGCGCCAGACGCGAGGTCAGCTGCGCCAGGATGAACTCGATTGGCCGCACCGGCGTGGCGTTCAGGCGTTTCAGAAAGCCGCTTTTGCGGTAGCGGACCACCACGTAGCCCACGCCCCACAGGCACGAGAACATCATGTTCATGCCCAGGATGCCGGGCAGCAGGAAATCGATGTAGCGGATCGGCCGGCCCGGTACCGCGCCATGCGCCAGCGACGGCCCACCGGCCGCCACCAGCAACCGTTCCAGCACATAGCCTTTGGGCGACTCCGGATTGATCCAGTAACGCGGTGCGGCGCTGAAATCGATCAACATGTCCAGGCGATGGCGCCCCACCTTGGCCACGGCAGCCTCGCGCTGGTCGGCCGCCAGGGCAAAGAACTCGGCATAGCGTGTGCCCAGAAACGGATGAGTACTGACCGCCACCGGCTCGCCGGCGCCGATGACCGCCACCTTGAACAGCGGTCGCGGCGGACCGCCCAGGATCACCGCCAGTCCGGCCACCATCACCAGCGGGAACAGCAGGTTCCAGCCCAGCGATGCGCGGTCACGCAGAAACTCCATGTTGCGGGCATGGGTCAGGGCCAGATAACGGCGCAGCACGGCAGGCACTCCAGCGGGGTCAGGCGCGCAGGTCGCGGCCCGTGAGTTCCAGAAACAGGTCTTCGAGCGTGCGCTCGCGGATGCGCAAACGATCCAGCCGGGCACCGCTGCCTGCGAGTGATCGCAGCGCCGCCGGGATATCTCGCGTCGACACCTCCCACAGCTCACCGGCATCCAGCAGCGCGGCGTCGAACTGTGCACCCGGCTCGAAATCGGCCTTTGGCAGGGTCAGGATGACGTCCTCGAAATGCGCCGCCAGCAGCGCGCCCGGCGAGCCCTGGGCAATGATCTGGCCGCGATCCATGATGGCGATCTCGTCGCACAGGACATAGGCCTCCTCCATATAGTGCGTGGTCAGAAGCACCGTCTTGCCCCGCGCCTTGATGTCCTGCACCAGGCTCCAGAAACTGCGCCGCGCCTGTGGGTCGAGACCCGTGGTCGGCTCGTCCAGGAACACGATGTCCGGATCGTTGACCAGCGCGATCGCCAGCAACAGGCGCTGGCGCTGACCACCGGACAGCTTGCGATTATCGCGCTCCAGCAGGTCGCGCAGCTGGCACAGATCGATCAGCGTTTCCAGGTCTGCCCGCCGCGGATAAAGACGGTGAAACAACTCCAGCGTCTCGCGCACGGTCAGAAAATCCTGTAGCGCGGTCGACTGAAACTGAATGCCTGCCTCGGCACGAAACTGCTTGCCCAACACCTCACCGCGGTATAGCACCTGCCCGGCGGTAGGCCGACAGATACCCTCCATGATTTCCACCGTGGTGGTCTTGCCGGCACCATTAGGGCCCAGCAGGCCAAAACAGGTGCCGCTGGCAACGCTGAAACTCACGTCCGCGACCGCCCGCACGCCGGGATACTCCTTGATCAGATTGCGAACTTCTAGGATGACGCTCATAAGGACCTGGACGGCACAAGCGCAAGGCTTCTACCCGATAAAACTGAAACAGCTGGGTTGATGGATTATCACCGAAGCGGCGCCAATGAACCGACTTGCCACCGGCACGCACTGCAAACAATTCAGGAAACTTGGGCCAGTGCGGGACCAATCAGCGTTGGGGCGCCCCCGGCGCCAGCGCCCGCTCAGGCCAACACGACACCCGCAGCGCACGGTAGCGGAAACTCTGGCGTATAGACCGATCGACCCCGGGCCGGCGCCCAGCACTCGACACAGCTCCGACCAAAGCCGGCGCCGACTGTATCCTCAGGCGGCTGCGTGGTCGCGCATCATCTGGGCCAGCTCGCGCCGCAGCAGAGCCGGCTCACCAAGGTTGAGTTCCACCAGGCGGCGCAGTTCGCCCATGCTTTCCAGGTCGATGCCGGTGCACTGCCAACCCAGGCAGTCGGCACTCTGGTGGCGCAGGATCGCGACCATCTGAATGCAATCCCCGTCATCCAGGCGAAAGTTCATCGCGCTGCGTTCCCCGAGTTCACCTGCCCAGTCTCGCGGGCGGCTGACCAGGGCACCATTCAAAGACAGGTCAAAGGCCTGGCACGGCCAGCGCCGTCCCAGGCTGACGAACTCCGCCTGGACATGCAGGCTGATGCGGGTATAGCGGCGGCGTTCGGTCATCGGTGAGGCGCTCCATCACGCCGGCAGGGCCGACGAATCACATATGGCGTAGCAGTATCCGCAGGGCACCACTCGCCCCATCACGCGGGCCCGCAGTGCGCAACGCCAATACGGCGGGATGCCGCTTTAACGACCCGATCACCAAGCTCTTTAGAACCGGTGGACTATGGTCCATACGTCCACCCTTGCCGTGGATGACACGAACCCGCTGGCACCCCGCTTCCAGGCAATCAACGATGAAGGAATCCAGCGCTCGCGCAGCCTGTGGGGCGGTAAGCCCGTGCAGATCGATTTCCGCTTCCGCGACGAATCGATCACCGTCCAGACGCCGCAGCGTACGCGAGGGAACCCCTGGCTGAGCCAGCCGCACCGTCTCGCCAGCGGCAACGGCTGGAATTACATCTCGGACATTGAAGGCAGGAGAAGGGCGAGGTGAGGACAGTGGCGGTCTGACCCGTGGCACCGGCACGGTGGCCGTGCCCCGACGCAGTGGCTTGACCGAATCCACAGCGGCGCGAAACTCGGCGCTGTGATCGGACTGTTCAGGCTGCTTGGGGGGCTTTGAGCGCATCAAGGTACCGCTCCGCATCCAGGGCCGCCATGCAGCCGCTACCGGCGGACGTTACGGCCTGGCGATACACGTGATCGGCCACGTCGCCCGCTGCGAACACCCCTGGCACGCTGGTGGCCGTGGCATCCCCATCACTGCCACCGCGCACCCGCAGATAGCCACCACGCATGTCGAGCTGGGTCACGAACAGCTCCGTGTTCGGCGTGTGGCCGATGGCGATGAACACACCCTGCACCGCTCGGTCCTGCGTGTCGCCGCCCCGCGTCGCCGTCAGGCGCACACCGGTCACGCCACTCTTATCGCCCAGCACCTCACCCAGCGTATGGTTCCAGACGAACTCGACTTTGCCGGCGGCGGCCCGTTCGGTGAGGCGGTCAACCAGGATTGCTTCCGCACGCAGGCGCTCACGCCGGTGCACCAGCGTGACCTTGCTCGCGATATTGGACAGGTACAGTGCTTCCTCCACCGCCGTGTTGCCACCGCCGATGACGGCAACTTCCTGTCCGCGATAGAAAAAACCGTCGCAGGTGGCGCAGGCTGATACGCCGCGCCCCATGAAGGCTTCCTCCGACGGCAGGCCCAGGTAACGCGCCGAGGCGCCGGTGGCGATGATCAGCGCGTCGCAGGTGTAGCTGCCGGCGTCTCCATGCAGGCGAAACGGGCGTTCCTGAAGCTCAACGCGGTTGATGTGGTCAATCACGATGTCGGTACCGAAGCGCTGCGCATGCAGGCGCATGCGCTCCATCAGCTCCGGGCCCTGGACGCCGGCGTGATCCGCCGGCCAGTTATCAACATCGGTGGTGGTCATCAGCTGCCCGCCCTGGGCGATGCCGGTGACCAATACTGGCGACAGGTTGGCCCGGGCAGCATATACGGCGGCGGTATACCCGGCAGGTCCGGACCCCAGGATCAGCAATCGGCAATGGCGCGGGGGCGAGACGTCAGTCATGGCAGTGCAGGATCGGTCGGCGGCAAGGACCAGCATTATCAGACCGCCATGCGAGTTTGCCCAAACCGGGCTTGCCCGGCCCCTGCCCGCGAGCGACCGCGCCCCGCCTGTTAAAATTACCGGCCAAAGGGATTTGGCTTGAGGCATCGCTCAGCGCGCTGGGCCGCCCGCGGCATGGGCCGTCCAGAGCGTCGCGGCGCAACAGCGTTCTGCTCGAAACAGCAAACGCTGATTTAATAAGCGTTTTCCCCAATAGTCTTGCCTTGCGCACCAACCCGGAGTCGTTCCGCCCCATGCCGCGTCCGCGTCGCCAGCAACTCCCGCCCGAACCAACGCGCTGGCGCCTGCCAGCAGGACTGCGCGAAACCGTGGTGCTGCTGCTGCTGGCATCGGCGACCTTTCTGCTGCTGGCGCTGCTCAGCTTCGACCCGCTTGACTCGAGCTGGGCCAGCACCGGCGGCCATACCACCGCGCAAAATGCCGGCGGGCGCATTGGCGCCAACTGGTCCAGCATGCTGTATTACTTTTTTGGGTATCCGGCGCTATTCCTTCCGTGCCTGATGCTGTGGTTCGCCTGGCGCGTTTACCTCAGCGGCGACCACGGTGTACCGGTGCGACTACGCGGCGTGCTGGTGCGAACACTCGGTCTGCTGCTGGCGATCACCAGTGGTTCGGCCCTGGCGCAGCTTTATCTCCCCAATAGCGGCGGACTGCCCAACGGCCCGGGCGGCGGCCTCGGCCTGGAGCTGGGCCGTCTTGCCGCCGGCAGCCTCAATACCGTCGGCGCTACGTTGTTTCTGACCGCTGCCTGCCTGTCTGGCATTACCTGGATCACCGGCCTGTCGTGGCTGAAACTGACCGAGCTGCTGGGAATCGCGGTAGTACGCGGAGCCGGTGTGGTCGGCCGAACGCTGCGTGCCTATGCCGATGCGGTCGCCGGCAAACGGGCCCGCGAAGACCGCCGCGACACCGTGGACCGCTACAAGGCCAAGGAAGTCACCCGCAAACCGCCGCGTATCGAACCGGTGCTGCGGCCGGTGGAAATCGTTGACCGGGTCGAGGCCGAGCGGCAGGTGGAGCTGTTCAAACCGGCAGCGAACACCACCCTGGCACTGCCCCCGCTGAGCTTGCTCGACGACACCGAAACTAAGATCACCGGCCTTTCCGCGGAGGCGCTGCAGGCCCTTTCCCGTCGACTGGAGCTCAAGCTCGAAGAGTTCGGCATCGCGGCGCAGGTGGTGGAGGTACACCCGGGACCGGTGGTCACACGCTTTGAAATCGACCTTGCCGCGGGCGTCAAGGTCAGCCAGGTCACCGGGCTGTCCAAGGATCTGGCGCGCTCGCTGTCAGTGGTCAGCGTGCGGGTGGTGGAGGTCATCCCTGGCAAGTCGACCGTGGGCATCGAAATCCCCAACGAACAACGCGAGTTGATCCGTTTTTCGCAGACCTTGCGCTCGCGCGCCTATGACGACAGCACGTCACCCCTGACCCTGGCCCTGGGCAAGGACATTCAGGGCGTGGCCACGGTGGCGGACCTGGGAAAGATGCCGCACCTGCTGGTGTCTGGCACCACCGGCTCCGGCAAGTCGGTCGCGGTCAATGCCATGGTGCTGAGCCTGCTGTTCAAGGCCACACCCGACGAAGTGCGGATGATCATGATCGACCCCAAGATGTTGGAACTGTCGGTCTACGAGGGCATTCCGCACCTGTTGTGCCCGGTGATCACCGACATGAACGACGCGCAAAACGCATTGCGCTGGTCGGTGGCGGAGATGGAGCGCCGCTACAAGCGCATGGCCGCACTGGGTGTGCGCAACATTGCCGGCTACAACCGCAAGGTGCGCGAAGCGGAAGCCGCCGGTACGCCGGTCCCGGATCCGTTCCCGATCGACATCGGCGAGGACGCGGAACCCGCCTTCTGCGAGACGCTGCCCTACCTGGTGGTGTTCGTCGACGAGTTCGCCGACATGATGATGGTGGTCGGCAAGAAGGTGGAGCAACTGATCGCCCGCCTGGCGCAGAAGGCCCGCGCCGCCGGGGTGCACCTGATCCTGGCCACCCAGCGGCCGTCGGTGGACGTGATCACCGGCCTGATCAAGGCCAATATTCCGGCGCGAATTGCGTTCCAGGTCTCGTCCAAGATCGACTCGCGCACCATCCTCGACCAGATGGGTGCCGAGGCCCTGCTCGGCCACGGCGATATGCTGTATCTGCCGCCCGGCACCTCCATCCCGACGCGTGTGCACGGCGCCTTCGTGTCGGACGAAGAGGTCCATCGCGTGGTCGCGCACATCAAGGCCAGTGGCCAACCCAACTACCGCGACGAAATCCTGCGCGGCGATTTCGGCGAGGACAGTGGCGACGGCAACGGCTCGCCGTTCGCGGCTGGCGAGCGCGAGGAAGGCGGCGACGAGCTGTATGACAAGGCTGTGTTCCTGGTCACCAGCAGCCGCCGGGCGTCAGTGTCCGGCGTCCAGCGGCACCTGCGCATCGGTTACAACCGGGCTGCCCGGCTGGTGGAAGAAATGGAACGCACCGGCATCGTCGGTCCACTCAAGTCCAACGGCTCGCGCGACGTGCTCGCCGAAGCGCCGCCGGGAGCTTAGGTCGATGCGCCCCGTTATCGCCTGCCTGATCGCGATCCTGCTGGCCAATCCGGCACTCGCCGACGGCGCCGCGGCACTGGACCGCTTTTACGCCGAAACGCACACCTTGAGTGGTCGCTTCACACAGACTGTCAGCGACGCCAACGGCACGGCCAGCGAACGCAGCCAGGGCGAGTTCGCCATCAGCCGGCCCGGGCGTTTCAGCTGGGACTATCGCCAGCCCTACGAACAGCACATCGTCGCCGACGGTGCACACCTGTGGATATACGAACCGGATCTGGACCAGGTCACCGTGCGCCCGATGGACGCGGACACCGCCGACGCGCCGGGGTTGTTGTTAGCCGGGGCGACGTTTCCGCGCGAGCTGTTCGAGGTCGTGGCGCAGGGTAACGGATGGCTGCGTCTGACACCCCTCAAAAAAGACAGCGGACTCAGCGAAGTACGCCTCAAGCTTGTCGGCGTCGGCATAGAGGAATTGCAACTGGACGACGGGCTGGGCCAAACCACCCGCATTCAGTTACTCGACCAGCAACGTAACGGCGCGCTATCGGCCAAACGATTTCAGTTCACCCCGCCGCCGGGCGTGGATGTGATCGGCGCGCTGCCACAGGCGCGCCTACCCCTGGCCGAGTGAAACAGCGCGGTCCGCAGCTTTTTGCCGCCGCCGACACCGGCCGGCCGCTGGCTGATCGTCTGCGCCCGTTAAGCCTGGACGAAGTGCTGGGCCAGGATCATCTGCTGGCCGCCGACAAGCCGCTGCGCGTTGCCATCGAGGCCGACCTGCCGCGCTCGATGATCCTGTGGGGCCCGCCTGGCACCGGTAAAACCACGCTCGCCCGCGTGCTGGCGGCGCACAGTCGAGCCGAGTTCATCACCCTGTCAGCGGTGCTGGCCGGCATCAAGGAAATTCGTGAAGCCGTGCAGACCGCCCGCGAGGCGGCGGCCAGTGGCCGCCGCGCGGTGCTGTTCGTGGACGAGGTGCACCGCTGGAATCGCGCTCAGCAGGACGCCCTGCTGCCGCACGTCGAAGACGGCACGGTGACCCTGATCGGCGCCACCACCGAGAACCCCTCCTTCGAACTGAACAACGCGCTGCTGTCGCGCACCCGGGTGTACCTGCTACGGCCACTGACCGGCCCTGACCTGGAACGTCTGATAGAGCGCGCATTGACTGACACCGAACGCGGCCTCGGTGCCCTCCGTATCGACTTTTCCGCCGAGCTGCGCCCCACGCTGGCCGCCATGGCCGACGGCGACGCCCGTCGCCTGCTCGGCCTGTTGGAACTGGCCGCCGACATCGCGCCAGAAGCCGCCGACGGGCGGGTCATCGACGAGGCCGTGCTCAAGGAACTGGCCGGCGAGAGCTGGCGCCGCTTCGACAAGGGCGGCGAGGCCTTCTACGACCAGATTTCGGCACTGCACAAGGCAGTGCGCGGCTCGGCACCGGACGCGGCACTGTACTGGCTGGCGCGCATGCTGGATGGCGGCTGTGAGCCGCTGTACATCGCCCGCCGCGTGCTGCGCATGGCCAGTGAAGACATTGGCCTCGCCGACCCGCGGGCGCTGACACTGGCACTGGAAGCCTTGCAAACTTACGAGCGCATGGGCTCGCCCGAAGGCGAACTGGCGATCGCACAAGCCGTCACTTACCTGGCCTGCGCGCCCAAGAGCAATGCGCTGTACACGGCATTTGATGCCGCCATGGCCGATGCCCGCCAGTTCGGCTCCCTGCCGCCGCCGCTGCGCATCCGCAATGCCCCGACCAAACTCATGAAGCAACTCGGCTACGGCAAGGGCTACCGCTACGCGCACGACGAAGCCGGCGCCTATGCCCCCGGAGAGCGCTATTTTCCGGACGGGATGCCCGACCGCAGCTATTACCAACCCAGCGGGCGCGGCCTGGAACGGCGCCTGGCTGAACATCTGGCGCAGCTGCGCGCCCGCGATCGGGAGGCTGGAGAACAATGAATGGCGGGGTGCTGGCAGCGGTGGCGGTGGGTGGCGCGCTCGGCTCGGTGGCGCGCTACCTGGCGGTCAACGGCCTGGCTGCCTGGCTGGGCCGGGCTTTTCCCTACGGCACGCTGGCCGTCAACGTGGCCGGTTCATTCCTGATGGGCCTTGCGCTGTCGCTGCTGGTGCAGCGCGGCCTGCTCGGCGAACCCTGGCGCGCCGCCCTGATGGCCGGCCTGCTCGGCGGCTTCACGACATTTTCGGCCTTCTCCGGCGAAACCCTGTTACTGGCACAGCAGCGCCCGGCCGCCGCGGTTTTGAACGTCGCGCTGCATCTGGCGCTATGCCTGTCAGCGGTATGGGTCGGGACCAGACTCGCAGCCTGACCGAAAACCACCCCACCACCGGGCCGCACCCAGGGAAGCGCTGAATAAATCCACCCTGGATTTTTCAGCGCCCGCTATCGGAAAAGCGTGGTTTTCCGATAGCTCACAAAATCAGTGGCTTGCCGTCACTGATTTTGGCGGTGAATCCCTGCACCGCATGAAACGCTGAAAACTTCAGCGTTTCCCTAGATTTCAGGCGGCGCATTGCACCAGCTGTCGAAACAGCCTGGCGGCGTGCGATACTGGTTCGGTTAACAATAATTACAAAGAATTGGTTTGGTCTTAAGTATTTCGCACAGCGCCCGATAAACTCGGCGCGGCATGGACGCACGGGATTACGCAGGAGCATCAATCCAGCCATCGAGTCAAAACAATAATGACCTCAGTTGTGCCTCCTACCTAATCCGAGCATCCAAGCCATCGCATATAGAAACTAAATTAAGAACACATGGGAAATCTATGACCCCTTCAGCCCCGAATCCTGAACGTGTATCGAGCACGGCAACCGGCCGCTTAAGGCGGGCCGCCCTCGCTGTGGCTGTTCTGGTGGGTTGTGTCGGCGCGGCGAACGGCGACACGTTCGGCTCGCCGGACTTTACCTTCCGCGGGTTCGGAACCGTGGGCGCGGCCCGCCTGGACCAGGATCATGCCGACATGGTCTCGGATGTGTTTCTGCAACCCAACGGCTCGGGGCACACCCGGCGCTGGGATATGGGTCTGGATACAAAGGTAGGCGGTCAACTGGACATCCAGTTCAACCCCAGGCTATCTGCGGTCCTGCAGGTGGTTTCCAAGCATCGTTACGACAATTCCTGGACCCCGGAAATCGAGTGGGCCAACATCAAGTACCAGCTGTCGCCTGGTCTGAGTGTTCGGATCGGCCGTACCATTGCACCGATGTTCATGATGTCCGACACCGCCAACGTCGGTTACGCAAACCCCTGGATACGCGGACCGCGTGAAATCTATGGCATGGTGCCCATCACGCATCTGGATGGGGTGGATCTGGCCTGGAACACCAATGTCGGACCGGCTGTGAATTCCTTTCAGGTCAGCTATGGCGGCAACAAATTCAAGGCTGTCGATGATCTCGGCATCACTGGCAAACACGCCTGGATTATCAGTGACGCTATAGAGTATGAAACGCTAACCGTGCGCCTGAGCTACCTCTATGTCGACCTCAAGTTCGACTCGTCAGACCTCGACAGCCTGGTCAACGGGCTGTCCGGCCTTGGCAATGCCCTGTCGATGGCCGGTTTTCCCGTGGCAGGAAGCCGCGCCCATGCACTGGCCAACCAATACGATGTCCGGGATACACCGCTTGAAATCTTCAGCGTAGCCACGCGATTTACTCCCGGAAACTGGCTGTTCATGGGCGAGTGGGCCCATCTGACGGACGCCGCCGTTCTCCCCAAAACCAATGGCTGGTACATCACCGGCGGATACCACGTGCGCAAGATGATGCCGTACATCAGCGTGGCGGAAGTCAACGCAAAAACACCCTCGGAGTCCGGGATACCCCTCGCCGGGCTGCCGCCTGGTCCACTGCTGGGCGGGGCAAGCGCGCTGAACACCGGTCTCAATATGGCTTTGGCCGCCGGTGCTCCGTCCCAGAAAAGTGTCGCTTTAGGTGTGCGGTGGGACCTGCTCGATACCGCCGCGCTCAAGTTCGAGTACCAGCATATTCGCCTCGACGACGCGTCCGCTGGTCGGTTCGGCAACCTGCAGCCTGGCTTCCGACCGGGCGGGAACGCGGACCTGTTCTCCATTGCCCTTGACTTCGTATTCTGATCGCCTGGGGGGATACGCATGTCTTTCATCAAGGCGTTAGGATTCCCAGTACTCGGTATCCTGCTTGCCGTTGCCGACAGCGTCGCCGCCGCCGATGTGGTCATCATCGTCTCGGCACAAAATCCCGCCACCACGCTTTCCCGAAACGATGTTTCCAACATTTTTCTGGGCAAGACGAACCGCTTTCCCAATGGCGCGCAAGCCGTACCCATAGACCAGCCGGAAGGCTCGACGCAGCGACTTGAGTTTTACCGCGACATCAGCAACAAACAGCCGGCTGAAATCAGGGCGCATTGGTCCAAGATGATCTTTACCGGACGGGGCCAGCCACCGAGGGTGGCCAGCGACGACGAACAGGTGAAGAACACGTTGGCCGCTCAGCCAGGCGGTATCGGATACATCGACCCGGCCGCCGTGGACGCGCGGGTCAAGCCACTGATGGTCCAGTAGCCCCGGCTGTCATCCACTTGGATGCCTGATCATGTCCATTAGGAAAGTCTTCGCAAGCGTATTGCATACCCTGCGTCACGGGCTCAGCCGCAGCACCGAGCCGGTGGTGCTGTTCCCCATCATCACCCTCCTGGTGCTGGGAGTTCTATGGATAACCACCGCGAGCATGATCAGGCTCGAATATGCCAACGCGCGGGCCGCAGCCATCGCTTCCACCCGCGAGTTGACGGAAACGTATGAAGCGCAGATCGTGCGCGCGCTGCGCGAAATCGACCGCACCCTGAAGTTCGTCGCCTACGCCCACGAATCGAAGGACCTTGACTCGGTCCTGGTCGAGCTGGGAGAAAAAACCCTTTTACTCCCGGATTTTCTATTCACCGTCAGCGTCGCCGATGCCGACGGCAACATCCGCTCAAGCACCCGGCAGGACGGCCCGGCGACCGTCGCTGGCGCAGACTACTTCGAGGCACAGCGCGAACAGGCGGTTTTCTCGGCCGGGGCCCCACAACCCCATCCGCATTCGCAGGATTGGACCCTCACGTTCAGTCGCCGCCTGGACCAGCCCGATGGCAGCTTTGGCGGGGCGGTGATCATTTCGGTCGACGCGTCCTACTTCGTCAGCGGGTATGAGCAGACCAAGCTGGGGCAACATGGCTTCCTGGGTCTCCTGGGCACGGATGGCATCTTTCGGGCCAGCCGCAGCGGTGATGTCGTTGCCGCGGGCTCTCAAATCGACTACCAACAGGTGATTCAGGCGGCCGGGGACGACTTCGGTGAGGATGAGACGACGCGGGTTTCGCTGACCCTGAACAGCTGGGACCAGGTCCAACGCTACACCGCGACGCGCACCCTGTATGAGTTTCCACTTGCTGTCGTGGCCGGAATATCGGAACAGGAGCAGCTCAGTCCAGCCGCCGAAAGGGCGCATAGCTATATGGTGCGCGGACTCACCACCAGCGTGCTGATGATCGGCCTGTTGGCCCTGCTTGGCCGTTTGAGCTGGCAGCTTCAGCAGAGCCGGCAACGCGCGGCGCGGGAGCAGATCGCGCACGCCGAGCGTATTGAATATATCGCCCATCACGACAGTCTGACCGACCTGCCCAACCGGGGTTTTTTCAGCGTCATGTTGAACCAGATGCTGACCTTGGCCAAACGGCATGATCGCCAGGTGGCGGTTCTGTTCCTGGACCTCGATCGTTTCAAGCTCATCAATGACACGCTGGGGCACGACGCCGGAGATGAACTGTTGAAGGAAGTTGCCCGGCGTCTGCGCGACGCAGTGCGCGGCAGTGACATGGTCGCCCGATTGGGCGGCGACGAGTTCGTCGTTCTGGTGGCGGAAGAATGCGACGAAGAAAACCTCTTGAACCTCGCCCGCCGCGTTCTGGCGTCGGTCAGCAAGCCTTACAACCTGCTCGGACACGAGTTCAGGGTCACGGTCAGCGTCGGCGTCAGCCAGTACCCCCGGGACGCCGAGGACGAACAGTCGTTACTGAAAAACGCCGACCTAGCCATGTATCGCGCGAAGGAAAAAGGCAGGAACAACTTTCAGTTATATGCCGAGTCCGGAAGTGAGAGTTCTCTTGAGCGCCTGACGCTTGAGTCCTCGCTCCGACAGGCTCTGGAGCGCCAGGAGTTCCGGCTCCACTACCAGGAGCAGTGTGACCTGAGTACCGGCGAAGTCACCGGCATGGAGGCGCTGCTGCGCTGGGAGCACCCGCAACTGGGCCTGGTCCTGCCGATGCAGTTTCTCCCGCTGGCCGAAGAAACCGGCCTCATCCTGCCGATCGGCAAATGGTGCATAGAGACCGCGTGCCGGGAATGCATCGCACTTCAGTCACGAGGCCGGCGGCTGACCATGTCGATCAATCTGTCGGCACGGCAGTTCTCCGACGACCACTTCGCCGTTGACCTGGCACAGATCATCGAGAAAACCGGAGTTGAACCCGGCCTCCTGGAACTGAGCATTACAGAAACCGTGCTCCTGACCAATGTCGATCAGGCAGTATCGATTTTGAACCGGATCAGGGCCGCAGGGGTGCGGGTTGCGGTGGACAACTTTGGCGCGAGTTATTCGTCCCTGTCGACCTTGAAAAAATTCCGCTTCGATACCGTCAACATAGACGGCAGCGTCATCCGCGACTACGCCCACAGCGCCGAGGACAGAAAACTGACCGAAGCCACCATTGCCATGGGCAAAAAACTGGCGTTTACCGTGGTTGCCGAGGGCGTGGAAACAGCCGAGCAAGCGCAGTTCCTGCGCGACAGCGCCTGCGATAAAGCGCAGGGTTTTTATTTCGGCCGACCGGCGCCACACAATGTGGCTCAGGCGAGCGAGCCGGATCGCACGCGCCGACCCGATAATGTGCTCGAACTGCGGGACATCCGTGAGACGCGAACTGTCGATTAGGCCGACCGACGCAGGCGGCAGCGGCATCGCGGATACCCGTCCAGAACCCCTGCAAGCCGTTCAAGCATCAGGTTACCGAGTCCACCGCCTGGATTGATATCCGCCCCCGGCACTATGCTGATACACGGATGGCGGATTACCCGCCTGGTAACACGCATCGATCCGGAGGGAGCGGCATGGAATATCGACAACTTGGCAGCAGCGGCCTTGAGGTTTCATCCGTGGGCCTGGGTGGCAATGTGTTCGGCCCACCGCGGCAGGATCTGGCGTCCAGTACCGCCACGGTCAACCGGGCGCTGGAACTTGGCGTCAACTTCATCGACACAGCCCATATCTACAACGATGGGCACAGCGAGGAGTTCCTGGGCAAGGCCTTGGCGGGTCGACGCGACGAGGTGATCCTGGCCAGTAAATGTCATCTACTTCAGCTGGCTGAAGGCGAGAGCATCGCCCAGCGCGTCCGCAGCCATTGCGAAACCAGCCTGCGACGGCTGGACACCGATTACCTGGACCTGCTGCAACTGCATTTCCCAGCGGCGCAGGCCCCCGCCGACGAAATCCTCGAAGCCTTCGCGCCGCTGGTTCAGGAAGGCAAAGTGCGGCACATCGGCCAGTGCAACTACGCCGCCTGGCGCCACGCCGAGTCACTCGGCGCGGCCCAGCGCCTGGGCCTGCCCGCATTCATCACCGCGCAGAACCAGTGCAGCCTGCTGGTGCGTGGCGCGCAGTTCGAACTGCTGCCGTTTTGCGAGGCCCGCCAGATCGGCTTTCTGCCCTACTTCCCCCTTGCCGCCGGACTGCTCAGTGGCAAGTATCGGCCCGGCGAAGCCCCCCCTCCCGGCACCCGTGGCGCGGCCGGCAGCCCTACCGTGAAGCGACTGCGCACGGCTCAAAACGAAAGCCTGCTCAGCTCGCTCAACGACTTTGCCCTTGCCCGTAGTCGCACTCTGCTGGAGCTTGCCTTCGCCTGGCTGCTGTCGCAAGCGGTGGTGAGCAGCGTCATCGCCGGCGCCATGAGCGCCACCCAGATAGAACAAAACGTCGCCGCTGGCGCTTGGCGCCTGGATGCAGACGACCTGCAGACCCTCGATGGCCTGCTCAATCCGTCGACGCCTGACTGGCAGGCCGAACCCGACCTGGCGTCGTTTCGCTGAAAAGCCGCCGCCAGCCATAACAGAAACCACACCGGAGCGGCCTCGGCAGAATCGCGCAGTCGCCTGTTCTGGCTTCCCGCCCGCCCTGTCACGGGAGCCGGCCAGCGCAGGTTTCCGGTATCAGTAGCCCTGCAAAATCCCTGCTAGCAGCCTGTCGGACTTGGACGATCGTAGCGAGCACGGTGGGAGAACGAGGACAAATTTTCACGATTTTGACGCGCATGGTGTTTCCATGTAAGGAAAAATCGGGGAAATTTGGACTGTTCTCCCTCCTGCGCAGTAGATCAGCCCCAAGTCCAACAGGCTGCTAGATTCCACTGACAGGCGGCCGCCCCGTCTATATGTTGCCCGCGCGCAATGTCACCGCCCCCTTGCGTGACAACGGGGCAGGCGCTACAAAGCCCAGCATGCGTACATCACGGATGAGGGGAAACCGAGCATGAATCAGCCCACCCGCCTGCCTGGCGCGGCGCTGGCGCAGGAACTGACTGAGGCGGGCCACGCGGACGGCGCGCACACGCCGTTCGATCTGGTACTGGAGGCGGCCCGGCGCGGCGAGCTGGACGAGGCCGCGTATTACCGGCTGCTCGGTCGGCTGTGGGTACTCAAGCGGCTGATGTATTACGTCTACGGCGGCTGGGCACAGGGCCTTAACGTGAACGAATACCCGCCGTCGGTGGACTATCTGCTGTCCAAGCAGCTGTACGACGACTCCACGCACGAGATGGTGCTGGTGGACGAAATCCTGCGCCGCGGGCTGGCACCGACGCAACGCGCCGTGTTTCGCCATCCCAACGGCCGCTTCGTGATCGCGAGCCGTATTGGACATTTCGTGTTCACGCTGCGCGCGCTGGCCAACTACGCCCACAACATACGCATGGCGGCCCTGAACCTGGGCGCCAAGCTCGTGGAACTGGCCTGGCTGGAGCGCTTCGCGGCGCAGTTTCCGGACCCGGCGCTGCGCACGCTGTTCGACGGCCTGATCGCCGAGACAGCAAGCCACGTGCAGATGGGCCGCTTCGTGGTGGAGCGCTTCGTGGAAAAGCCGGTCGATCAGGAGCTGTGCCGGCGCACGGCAGCCATCGCGCGGCGGGACTACCTGGCGGTGCTGGACGAGATCGGCGGGCAGGTGCTGGGGGTCGAAGAGGTCACACCGACCGGGCACATCGAAATCCCGCGCGGCCTGGACTGAGGAGCGATGAGCATGAACACACAACCCGAAAAAATCGCCATCCGCATCGACCACGACAAATGCACCGAGTGCCGCATGTGCTACGTGGTGTGCCGGGAAATCAACCTGAACGCGGTGGTCATCGACCCCGGCCCCAAGCACCTGCACGAGATCGACATGGACCGCTGCACCTACCCCGGCTGCACGGTATGCCTGATGTACTGCCCGGCGCCGGCTTCGATCGTGGAGACAGTGTCGGGCCTGTCGCTGGTGCCGCCGCCCGCGCGGGTGTGGACCGAAGACAAGCGCTGGCCGCGCCGCGCGCCGCGCACTGGCAACTGAAGCAGGAGGCCGATCATGGAACTGCACCCGATCCTTCAGGAATTTCTCGACACCTGGGTCTACCCGACCGGCTTTTCCGGGCCCGGTTACGACTTTCGCATGCACATTACCGAGCGCTGCATCCCGGCCTGGAACGGCATGACGATGTCGGCCGTCAAGGCCGCGCAGGAAGACGCCAAAACCCCGACCCGCGAGTGGCTGTGGAGCAGCGTACTGGCCGGCTATGCCGGCGAAGGCCCGCAGATGTCGATCAAACAGATGTCCACGCAACTGCTGTCGGTGTCCCTGGAAGACCAGGAACGCTACATCGACCTGCAACGCATGCGTGCCCAGCAGGTGTGGGACGAGGTCAAGCACGGCATGCTGCACGCCGACGTGATGCTGCGCGGCGGCTACGTCAAACGCGAAGAAGAACTCATGGACAGCGCCGACGCCAACACGCTGGGCATCCTGTCGTACTTTGGCTGCACGGCCATGTTTCCGCACATCCACCCGCTGGCGCGCGCCGCGCAGCACTATTTTTTCGAAGGCTCGGCGTGCCTGGGGATCCAGGTGCGCATGCGCTACATGAACGACCCGCTCGACCTGCACGACAACCTCAGCCAGTACGTGGACGAACTGATGCACTTCATGGAGGGCAAATACCAGATGGATGTCTACGCGCTGACCGAAAAAGACCAGCGCGCCATCGAGGACACCCTCGACTTCCTGCTCAAGCCCTGGGCACCCACGCTGGCCGACGCGCTGGCGCGCGCCAAGCAGGGAGCGGCCGCATGACGCTCGCCGGGAACAAGCTCAAAATCGACACCGCGGTATGCATCCGCTGCGGACTGTGCCGCGAGGTATGCCCGGAAGACGCGGTGCATCCCAAGCTGCACGACATCCACCACTGGTTCGAGGTGGTACCTGATGAGTGCACGGGCTGCGGCGAGTGCCTGCCGTACTGCGTGGTGCCGGGCGCACTGGTGGCGGCGGGCGCCGCTTCGGCGTAACAGACGCGAGCTTGCCGGAAGCCGGTTACAAATCGGCATCATGCACTCATAGCTTCCCTAGACGTAACCAACCTGCCGTCAAGTGCAGACCGAGGAGAAAGACCATGGGCCACTACACCCCCGACCTGTCCCGCCCTGAGGCCAACCACGCCTCGCTGTACCGCGACCCGGCGATCTTCGACGAGGAAATGGAAAAGATTTTCCATGCCACCTGGGTCTACGTCGGACACGGCAGCGAGGTGCCGAACCCGGGCGACTACAAGACCAGCTTCATCGGCCAGGTGCCGGTGATCATGTCCCGCGACATGGCGGGCAAGATTCACGTGTTCGCCAACCGCTGCACGCACCGCGGCGCCACCGTGTGTCCCCGCGAGCTCGGACACGCCGAGAGCTTCACCTGCCCCTACCACGCCTGGACCTATCGCCTGGACGGCAGCCTGGAGGCAGTCGGCCTGCCGCGCGGGTACAACGACGGCGAGCTGGACTATTCCGGCCTTGGCCTGCCGGTGGCACCACGCGTGGGCAGCTACCGCGGCTTTGTATTCGCCAGCCTGAATGCAGACGTGCATGACTTCGACACCCACATCGGGCCGGCCAAAAAGTACATCGACTATTACTGCGACCTGTCGCCGACCGGCGAAATCACGGTCGGGCTCACGGGCATTTACAAGCATCGGTACCGCGGCAACTGGAAGGCGCAGCTCGAAGGCAGCGTCGAGGGCTACCACGTATGGCACAACCACCGCACCGCCATCGACATCATGTCCAAATGGGTGCCCATCATGAAGCAGTACCAGAACCTGCCCATGAAGGCCTACGACCTGGGCTTCGGTCACAACATCATTGAGAACTACACCCTGACCGACGAGCAGGTGCACGAGCGCTGGCCAGCCGAGTTCGTCGAACTGCTGATCAGCGCGCACGGCCGCGAGCGTGCCATGGATGCGCTGCGCCATCGCTTCAACATCGTGTTGTTCCCAAACATGGCGATTCTCGAATACCACGTTCGGGTGATCCGGCCACTGGCCGCCGATCGTACCGAGGTCCGCCAGTACCATACGTCCATGGTCGGTGCGCCTGCCGCCATCAACCAGCGCCGGGTGCGCGAGCACGAGTTCTTTTATGGCCCTGGGGGCGCCGGCGGGCCGGACGACCTGGCCACCTTCGACCGCATTCAGCAAGGCATGGAGGCCTGGACCGCGCCCTGGGTGCTGTTCAATCGCGGGCTCAAGTCCGAGGAAACGACTCCCGGGGGCCTGCGCTTTGGGCACCACACGCAAGAAACCCAGCAGCGCGCGCCCTACTACGAATACCGGCGGTTAATGGAGGGCAAGGCGCCAGTGCCCAGCCGCATCCGCCTCGCGGCGGCTGGTTGAGGGGAAAGACATGAACCAGGCTCAAGCCGAAACCTTCCTGTCCCGCGAACTGCGGATGCTCGACCAGCGCAAGTTTCGCGACTGGCGGCAGCTATTGACCGACGATGCCATCTATTGGGTGCCCAACGGCGACGCCGACGGTGACCCACAGCAGCACTGCTCCATCGTCTACGCCACACCGCCGATGGTCGAAGACCGCCTGCAGCGGGCCGAAAGCCCGTTTTACTGGGTGGGCGACCCGCCCATCCGCAGCGTGCACACGGTCAGCAACGTACTGCTGGAGCGCGCCGATGGCGACAGTGCCGACATCGCCTGCAACCAGGTGATTTATCTGTACCGCGAAAACGACCAGCGCCGCGACCAGGTACTCGACACCCTGCCGGCACAGTGCGAATACCGCCTGCGCCGACAGGGTGACGACTGGCAGATTGCCTACAAGAAAGTCGCCCTGCTGAACAGCGACGGTCTGGTGCCGCTGCTGCCGCCGATCATTTAGGCGCCAGCGCCGCGTCGGCGCCCCACCCCGATGTGCGCCAGATCCTGCCCGGGCACCAGCCGGCCCGAGTAATGCCGGCTGGCCAGACGCAGGCGATCGTCGGTCACGTTGTGCGGAATGACATGACTGAGCACCAGCGTTTTGGCGCCGGCCTGCTCGGCGATGCGGCCGGCATCCTCAATGGACGTGTGTGCGGACAACAGGTGGTGCTTGAGCGCCTGGGTCGCCTCGTCCTGCGGCGGCGGGAACAGCGCGTCCACCCAGGCGGCGTCAATCACCTCGTGTACCAGCACGTCGGCGTTGCGTGCCAGGCGCACGAGGTTCTGGCACGGGCCGGTGTCGCCCGAGAACACCACCGAGCCCTGCTCGCTGTCGAAGCGGAACGCGAACGATGGAAACACCGGCGCGTGCTCGACCAGCGTCGCCGTCACACGAACGTTGGCATCCGACCAGACCGTAAACGGCTCCATGTCCGGCGCCGGGGTCTGGTTGGGGCTGCGAAAACCGGGGATGGTCGGCAGGGCGATGTCCTTGACGCTCACCAGGGTGCGCAGGTCCGGCCACAGGTAATCGCGAACGCGATCGTTCAAATCGGTCGCGAAGGCGCGAAAAATGCCATCGGTCATCTGAACGGTGCCAGGCGTGGGTGCGTCGGGAAACACCACCTCCGGTTCCGCGCGCGGCTGGCCGGGCACCTGAAACACCGGCGGCAATTCGCCCCGTGGCCCCGGACCGAGCACCTCCAGCGGCAGACGCCGGCCGACACCGGCCGTCCAGCCCTGTAGCAGCAGGTTGTTGTAATCGACCACATGATCGGAATGCAGGTGAGTGAAGAACAGCGCCCGCAGCGGCTCCAGCAGCTGGAACGGATTCGCCTTGGGGCTGCTACTCAGCAGCGCGGTGGCAAGCTGCCGGGCGGCGCCGTCGCCGCAATCGACCATGTAGGTCAGGTCGCCCACCTGCAGCGCCGAGGCGATGCCATGCCGGCTGCTGCCGGGAAACCAGGCCGGCCCTCCGGCCGTGCCCAGCAGGATCAGACGCGTATCGAAATCCGCCGCCCCATCGCCAGTACTGGGAGGGGCGGCCAGCGCTGAGACCGGAGCGCCGCCGAGCATCAACGACAGCGCCGCCAGGCTGGCTCCAGCACCCGCTTTGAGCAAGCCGCGCCGTGACAGGGCCAACTGCACGGCATGACCGACTTCCTGACACATAAGCGACTCCCCAGCCTCGGATGGTGATGAAGGGCCGTTCGCCCCTGTTTAAGGTCAGCCATCCGTGGCCAGACAATGACGAGTTTAGAGGTAATTGCTGCCGCGGTGGGCGGGCTCACCCCCATGTTAGAAAGCTCGCCGATCGCGGCTTGAGCGCTATCAAGCCGACGCAAATCCCTCGTTGACGCGGTATTACGGCGCGCGCCACCCTTGCAACGCCTGCACCGCGGTCACTGCCCGATGCATCCCGGCCGCTGTTGTTGCGGCCTCTTCATCCGGACACCCTCCCCCATGCCGCGCAAAATCATCCCGCTTGCTCTGGCCGCCATCGTCGGCGTTGCCCTGGCTGGTGTCCTGACGCTACGCCTGCTACCAGGCGGACCGCCAGCGGGGGTCATTGAGGCCAGCGGCCGTATCGAGGGCCGCATCACGCAGATTACGCCCAAGGTGAGCGGCACGGTCGCCGAACTGCCGGTGGACGAGGGGCAGTCGGTGACTACCGGAGCGCTACTGGCGCGCCTGGAGGAGATGACCCTGCTGGACCGCCAGCGGTCGGCGCGGGCGCAGGCGGTGGCCTTGGAACACCAACTTGCCAGCCAGCGCATCGACTACGAAGTCGCGCAGCAAGAACTGCCGCTGCGCATCGACCAGGCACGGGCCACGCTGACCGAAGCGCGGGCACGTCTTGCCGCCGCCCACGCCGACCGCAGCCAGGCGGTGACTGACGCGGATCGCCTGACCACGCTTGCAAAACGGCAGCTGGCCTCGCCGCAGCAGGCAGAAACTGCCCAGTTGCGGGCCGAACTCGCGACCAAGACTGAGCTGGCAGCGTTGGCGGCAGTCAGCGCGGCTGATAAAGCGCTGGAGCTATCCCGACTGGGCGACCGGCGTCTGGCTGCACTGGATGAAGGGATCGCCGCCATGACACAACAAGTTGAGCAGGCACTCGCCCGGAGCGACGAGCTTGACACCCAGGTCAGCTACCTCGACATCCCGAGCCCGCTTGCCGGCGTGGTGCTGACCCGTAGCGTGGAGCTTGGGGAGCAGGTGACGCCCGGCAGCCCACTGTTCTCGCTGGTGGACCTGAATCGCCTGTACCTGAAGGTTTACGTACCGGAGCCGCTGATCGGCCGCGTGGCCCTGGGCCAACGTGCGCAGGTGCGCGTCGACTCTTACCCGGACCGCGCCTTCCCGGCCAAGGTCACCCGAATCGCCACCGCCGCCGAGTTCACGCCCAAGAACGTCGAGACCAAGGAAGAGCGCGTCAAGCTGGTATTCGCGGTCGAGCTGTCGCTGACCGAAAACCCGGGCGGTGTGCTGAAGCCGGGCATGCCGGCCGACGGTCGCATCGACGCCGGCGCCCAGGAGCAAGACCAGGGCGCAGGCGAGGCGGTCCACACGCCGTGAGCGCCCTCCGGCCGGCTCTCATCCGCGTCGATGGCCTGCACAAAACTTACTCCCGTGGTCGTGTGCAGGCGGTACGGGACGTGTCCTTGAGCGTACACAAAGGGCGCGTGTACGGCCTGATCGGCCCGGACGGCTGCGGCAAAACCTCCATCCTGCAGATTCTGGCCGGCGTGCTATCGGCCGACTCCGGCCGCGCCGAGGTGGGGGGCATCGACGTGCTGCGCCGGCCCGAAGCGGTCAAGCCGCTGATCGGCTTCATGCCGCAGGGGCTGGGGCTTAACCTGTACGACACGCTCAGCGTGGCCGAGAACATCGCGTTTTTCCGCGCCCTGCGCCAGGTGCCGGAAGAGCACTTTCGCGCCAATGCCCAGCGGTTACTCGCGATGACGCGCCTGGCGCCATTCCTGGACCGGCCAGCCGGCAAGCTGTCGGGCGGCATGCGCCAGAAGCTGGCCCTGATCTGCACCCTGATTCACCTGCCGGACATCCTGCTGCTGGACGAGCCGACCACGGGCGTGGACCCGATCTCGCGCCGCGATTTCTGGACCATCATCCAGGACCTGGTCGCCACGCGCGAAGTGACGGTACTGCTGACCACTTCCTACATGGACGAAGCCGAACGGTGCACCTACGTCGGCCTGATGGAACACGGCCGGCTGATCGCCGAGGGCACGCCCCAAGGATTGTGCGCCGCCCTGCCCGGTCGCCTGGTGAGCGTGGCCGGCGTGCCGCCGCAAGAACTTCTGCCGCAGCTCGCTGCCTGGCCGCAGACGCTCGCCACGGCCCTGTTCGGCCGCGAGGTACACGTGCTGCTGGACGACGGAGGCGTCGATGTGGCGGCCCGCCTGAGCGAAGCCGGCATCGGACCGGTTCAGGTACACGACATCGCGCCCGGCCTGGAAGACGTGTTCGTCCACCGGCTGGCACGCACCGGCCCGGCACAGGGAAACCCGCGCAGTGACCCGGCCCGCGTCCTGATGGCGACCACCGGCAATCGGCCGGACGCGACGTCCCCGGTGTACACCGAGGCACTCACCTGCCGGTTTGGCGATTTCACTGCCGTGGACGCGGTGGACATCACCATTGAGGCCGGCGAGATATTTGGCCTGCTCGGTCCCAACGGCGCCGGCAAGACCACGCTGATCAAGATGCTGTGTGGCCTGCAGCCATCCAGCGCCGGCCGCGCCCAGGTGCTGGGAATTGATCTTGCCAGCGGACACCAGCGGCGCCAGTTGCGGGCCCGCATCGGCTACATGTCCCAGCGCTTCTCGCTGTACCGGGACCTGTCGGTGAGTGCGAACCTGGACCTGTACGCCGGCCTGTATGGTCTACCGCGGGCACAGCGTACGGACCGGATAACGGCCCTGCTGGCCGGCCTCGACCTAGCCGGCCACATGCAGCGCCTGACCCGCGACCTGCCATCCGGCCTACGCCAGCGGGTCGCCCTGGCCGCGGCGCTCCTGCACGAACCGAAATTGCTGTTTCTGGACGAGCCGACCTCCGGCGTGGACCCGCTGGCGCGTCGACAATTCTGGGACCTGGTGCACCTGCTGGCGCGGCGCGGCGGCATCACCGTGCTGGTATCGACCCACTACATGGACGAGGCCGAGCACTGCGATCGCCTCGGCCTGATGCATCAGGGCCGGCTGATCGCCAGCGGCACACCGGCCCAGCTGCGCGAGCGCGCTCAGCAGCAAGGCGGTCCGATACTGGCCGTGGATGCGCCGGACTTTGCGACCGCCTACCAGGCGCTGCATGCGGCGTTTCCGGGCGCCATGCTGTACGGTCGGCGCATCCAGTGGCAGACCGCCAGGCCCGACACAGACCACACCCAGGCGGTGACGCTGATGCGCGAGGCCGGCATCGATGGCCAGCCTCGCCAGCTCGGTCTGAGCATGGAAGAAGCCTTCGTACACTTCGTCAGCCGTGACGAGGCGGACCGTGCGTAAGCTGCTGCGCCGAACCTCGGCCATCGCCGTGAAGGAAACGCGCGAACTTGTGCGCGACCCGATCTACCTGGGACTATCTTTTGTGATCCCGATGATCATGATCGTGCTGTTCGGCTTCGGCCTGTCGCTGGATGTGAAAAATCTGCCGCTGGTATTTGCGGACCACGACCGCTCGCCCTACAGCCGCGACTACATCGACAGTTACGTACATTCCGAGTACTTCAGCCTGGTCGGCGTCGAAACCGACCCGCCGACTCTGGAACGCTGGCTGCGCTCGGGGCGGGCACGGGTGATCATCGACATCCCGCCCGATTTCGGGCGGCGCATCGCCAGCCGACAACCGGCCAGCGTCGGCGTTACCGTGGACGGCTCGTTCCCCACTCGCGCCGGGGTCATCAACGCCTACGTTGCGGCCGTCAACGGCCTCTACAATCAGCGCCTGCTGCGCCTGGCGCTGGGTGGCGACAACGTCATACTGCCGGTGCAGATGGACCTGTCGGTCTGGTACAACCCGTCGCTGGAGAGCAAGAACACCATCGTGCCGGGTCTGTTGGTGCTGATCCTGATGCTGTTCCCGGCGATCCTGGGTGCGCTGCTGATCGCGCGCGAGACCGAATCCGGCACCATCTTCAACTTCTACGCCTCACCGGTACGCCGGATCGAGATCATTCTGGGCAAGCTGCTGCCGTACCTGGCCGTGGCGCTGCTCGATTACCTGTTGATCTACGCCATCTCCCGGCTGGTGTTCGAGGTCCGTTTCGTCGGCAGTTTCGTCATCCTGAGCCTGGGCGCCGTGCTGTATTCGGTGTGCACCATCGGCGTCGGCCTGCTGATCTCGATTCTGAGTCGTAGCCAGCTCACCGCCATGCTGACCACCTTCCTGGTCACCGTCACACCGGCCTTCAACTATTCCGGCTTCCTCACGCCGGTCGCGGCCATGGACCCGCTCGGCCAATTCATCTCCCGGCTGATCCCCGCCACGCATTTCATGACGGTGGTCCGTGGCAGCTACCTGAAGGGACTTGGTGTCGACTTCTACTGGCCGTCGCTGGCGGCGATTGCGGTCTACGCAGCGGTGGCTTACGGGCTGGCCCTGCTGCTGCTGCGCAAGAGGATCGGCTGATGTGGGGCCGGCTTGGCGCGATGGTGCTCAAGGAGTTTCGCCAGCTGGCCAGTGATCGGGCCATTCTGCTGATCCTGGCCTGGGGATTCCTGGGCGCGGTGTACATCGCCGGGCGCGCCATCAGCATGGACATCCAGAACTACCCGGTGGCGGTGCTGGACCTGTCGCGCAGCCCGGACAGCCGCGAGTTGATCGCCCGCCTGCGACAACCCTATTTCAAGGTGGTGGTCCTGTTGGACAGCGACGCCGCGCTGACCGACGCGCTCGACCGTGGCCATGCCAGCCTGGGACTGGTCATTCCGCCCGGCTTCGCGCGCGACATACAGGCCGGCGAAGGGCGCTTTCAGGTAATTTCCGACGGCAGCCAGTCGCAGATGGCGACGCTGGCCGG